>DAOUIB010000096.1:0-8759 GCA_034428275.1 Anaerolineae bacterium | reverse complement strand
CTTGGTTGTGACCCAAGTCTGCAAGTGTGTTGCCAGACAGGAGAAAGCAAGCTATGCGCTTTTGTATCAGAAGAGTTAGCAGGTTGGATTGGGAGGCTACATGTACCTGGCAGGTCATGGATACCATGCTCACCCAACCGCACTAGGATAACTGGAGTGTTATACACATTGTTGAGCCATTGTGCTCCATCTAGTTTGAAGCCATCCACGTCCGCCCGCTTCGCCGGTTTTCGCTCCAACATGACGGAGAACAACCGGCAACAGGCATGGCTGCCGCGAGACGCGCTGCTGCTGGAGAACGCTGTGGGCACCGCGCCCTGCTTCCTCGTAGAACATGAAGGCAGCGTGGTCATCAGCCTCCCAGGCGTGCCGCGCGAGATGCGTTTTGTGCTGGCGACCCATGTGTTGCCCCGGTTACAGAAGCGCTATCACCTGGGGGTCATTCGCGCCCAGGTGCTGCGGGCGGCCGGCATCGGCGAGAGCGCGCTGGACGACCTGATTGGCGTGGATTTGCTTGGGGCGCGGAACCCGACGGTGGGCCTGGCGGCGCACAGCGGCGTGGTAGACATGCGAGTCACCGCGAGGGCCGAAAACGAGACCAGGGCAAGCGCGCTTATCAAAGACGTGGCGGAAGAATTGCACAGGCGTGCGGGGGCATGGATTTTCGGCGTGGACGACGACACGATTGAGGCCGCGCTCGTCGCCCGTCTGCGCCAGGGCGGCCACAGCCTTGCGCTGAGTGAAACGGGCATTGGCCACGCGCTGGTCGATCGACTGGGGCAGGTCCCCGGCTTCAGAAGCGTGTTACGCCACGCCGAGGCCCACGACAATCTCGACACCTTGCCAGGGAGCGACGAAGGGCTGCGGGACCTGGCCAGCAATTATGCGGCCGCGCTGGCCCGGCGGCATGGCAGCGACGTCGCCATCGTTGTCATCAGCGACCCGGAACGCCTTGAAGATCAGGCGGACCGGGACGTCGGTACGGCGGTAGCCGTCAGTGTGGACGGACGGTTGGCATCAAGGGTTTATGGTTTCGGTCCGCGTTCACGCGAGGCGCGGCTATGGACCGGCACCTGGAGTATGGCGCAGGCCTGGCGAATGCTGGGCGAAAGACGGGCATGAACGGGATCGGCCGCGAACTGACGGAGTGCGGGCTGCTCCAGTTCGGCCTGATCGGACAGGACCCATGGCGGCTGCACGTCGACCTGCTGCCGTCGTATCCGGAATTGCTGCACAAACTGGCAACTCTCACGGAACCTCAGGTTGAGGGCGTTGACCGCCTGCTGGCCGCAAACGGCGCCATGGCATGGGGCAACGCGCTTGCCCTCCGCTGCTGCATGCCACTGGTCTACAGTCGCGGCGAGGAATTGCTGGGCGCATACGACATCGGCCATCCCACGCTCTTGCTGGCCTGCGGTCAGGAAAGGGATGCTGAACTGCTGGCGCTCATGGAAAGAGCCGGGCGAGTGGGTCTCAGGGTCCGCTCAATGGTTTCGCTGCTGGATTCAGGTCGCGACCGTCTGGCTGGGGTCCCCGTCCATCCGCTCGTCAATCTCGAAGATTTGGTTCAGCAACTGGTGTCTGCGGGGACTTTACCGGCGGGTCAGGGCCGGTTGATCAAACGCTGGTTGCTCAATCGTCGTCAAGGCTCAACAGTGCCATGAAGGCCTCCTGGGGCAATTCAACCTGCCCCACCATTTTCATGCGCTTCTTGCCCCTTTTCTGGCGCTCCAGCAGCTTGCGTTTGCGCGTGACGTCGCCGCCATAGCACTTGGCGAGCACATCCTTGCGCAGGGCCTTAACGTTGGCGCGCGAGATGATGCGCTTGCCACTGGCGGCCTGAATGGGCACCGTGAACATCTGGCGCGGAATCAGCCGCTTCAGCTTGCTCACCAGTTGCTGTCCCTTGTGATACGCGTCCTCACGGTGAACGATCAGGGCCAGGGCATCGACCGGCTCGCCGTTGACCAGTATCTCGAGACGTACCAGGTCGCCGGCCCGATACTCGTCAAACTGGTAGTCGAGGCTGCCGTAGCCGCGCGACACGCTTTTGAGACGATCGTAAAAGTCGATAATGATTTCATTGAGCGGTATGCGAAAGTGCAGGATGACCCGGCTGCCGTCCAGGAACTCGGTGGTCTCGTATTCGGCGCGCTTGCGAATGCAGAGCTCCATGATGGCGCCGATGAATTCACCTGGTGTGTAGACCTGGATTTTCATCCAGGGTTCGCGTATCTCGGCAATGGTGCTTTCGTCAGGCAGGCGGGCCGGACTGTCAACCCGCATTTCCTGCCCGTTCAGCAGCGAGACCTCGTATTCCACGCCCGGCGCCGTCGCCAGAATATCGATGTCATATTCGCGCTCCAGCCTTTCCTGCACAATTTCCATGTGAAACAGGCCCAGAAAGCCCACCCGGAAACCAAAGTTCAGCGCCTGGGAAGTTTCGGGCTCAAAGCTCAGGGAGGCATCGTTCAATTGCAGCTTTTCCAACGCGTCGCGCAAGTCGCCGTAGTCTTCATTGTTGACGGGATAAATGCCGGCAAAGACCATGGGTTTCGCCAACTGGTAGCCGGGCAGGGGCTCCGGCGCTGCCTGTGGCGCAGAGGTTATGGTGTCCCCGACCCGACATTCCTTGACCGTCTTGAAGCCCGTCGCGACGTAGCCGACTTCACCGGCTGACAGGCCGTCTCTGGTTTGCATGGCCGGGCTGAATATGCCGATTTCGACAGGCTGGAAGCGCGAGCCGGTGGACATCAACTGGAGCGGCGCCCGTTTGTCCAGCCGCCCGTCAACGATGCGCACGTAGGCGACCACGCCCTTGTAGGGATCATAATGCGAATCGAAAACCAGGGCTCGCAGCGGGGCATCCGCTACGCCATCCGGGGGCGGTATGTCGACAATCGCCCTCTCCAGCAATTCGCGAACGCCCGTTCCGCGCTTGGCTGATATTCGGAGCATGACTTCGGCCGGCGTGCCAAGCAAATCTTCCAGCTCCTGCGCCACGTTTTCGGGGCGCGCCGCCGGCAGGTCTACCTTGTTGATGACAGCCAGAATCTCCAGGTCCTGCTCCAGAGCGAGGTAAACGTTGGACAGCGTTTGCGCCTCAATGCCCTGGCTGGCATCCACGACCAGCAGGACGCCTTCACAGGCCTGAAGGGCACGACTGACCTCATAGCCAAAGTCCACGTGTCCGGGCGTATCGATCAGGTTAATCAAATAGTCCTGACCGTCACTTGAGCGGAAGACCATGCGAACGGCGGAGGCCTTGATGGTCACGCCGCGCTCGCGTTCCAGGTCCATGGTGTCCAGCAGCTGTTCCTGCATGTCGCGTTCGGCGACGGTGTCGGTGAGCTGCATCAGCCGATCGGCCAGCGTACTCTTGCCATGGTCGACGTGAGCAATGATGCAGAAATTGCGAATGCGTTCGGGATTCACTTGAATTCACCGCCAGTCAATGCGGCCAGTATAGGGGACTGCCGCGACGTCTGGTATGCTGATTACAGGACAGATTCAACCAGCTTGCCAGGTTCTTCTACCTGCCGGTTCTCCCCGCTGGAGGAGTATTGCAGCCAACAGAGAAACTCGACGTTGCCGGCCGGACCCAGGAGGGGCGAACGCAAAAGTCCGGCGACGCAGAATCCTTCTTCCCGCGCCGATGCCAGCACCTGATTCAACACCTGCCGGTGCACCAGCGGGTCCCGCACGACGCCGCCCTTGCCAACGGCTCGCCTGCCGGCTTCGAACTGGGGCTTGACCAACGCCACGATGTTGGCTGGCGTTTTCAGCCAGTTCCGAATGACGGGAAATATCAGTCGCAGGGAAATGAAGGAGACGTCGATGACGACGACGTCGACCGGCTCCGGCAATTGCGTGACGTGTCGCGCGTTGCTGCGTTCCATCACGACGACGCGTGGGTCCTGGCGCAGCGTCCAGTCCAGTTGTCCGTAGCCGACGTCGATTGCATAGACCCTGGCGGCGCCATGTTGCAGCAGGCAATCGGTGAATCCACCGCTACTGGCGCCCACGTCAGCACAGACAGCGGCGGCGATTTCAATTGGAAACGCATTCAGCGCCGCCGCCAGTTTGTCGCCACCGCGGCTGACATAGCGCGGTTTAATCTTTAGTTCGACTGTGGCGCTTGTGTCCACCCGCGTACCGGCCTTGTCGACCCTTCGTCCGTCCACCAGCACTTCTCCGGCCATAATCAACGCGCGGGCACGGGAACGGCTGTCAACAAGACCTCGCCGGGCGAGCAGAACGTCCAGCCGTTCATGACCGGCCATCATCGGTCCCGGGTCAGGGGAATGAACAGCTCAATCGGGTCCGGCGCTTCGTCCCCAAATCGATAGGAATCGGCTGCGAGGGGCAGCCAGCCCTCAGCCTGAACAAGAATGCTGTAGGGAGTGTTTCGCTGCAAAAGACGCTGGACCTCGAAGTCCCCGTTTCGGTCACTACGGGCGGTTGCAAAAATCTGCTCCTCGCGCCACTCAAAGTCCGCAATGGAATAGTCTTCTGTCAGCAGAATCAGTTGTATTCCCTCAAGTCCATCTCCACTTTGGCTGTCAACCACGCGACCGCGCAGACGAAGACCCTCGGCGCTGGCAAGCCGGTCCACGAACAGTCGACCAATGCCAACCTGCACCTCGGCGGAATCCAGCAAGACGTTGTTGATGAGCAGTTGCATTTCCCAGGTACCGTCCGGGATCGGTCCGGCGCTGCCCGTCTGAATGACAAAGTCCTGACCGGCAGAAGGGGCGGACCAGAGGAGCTGGCGGTCGAAGAAGGGTTCGTCATCCACGAGCATGCGCAATTGCCACGGGGTCCCCGGCGCGATCTGCTGCCAGTCAAAGCGGGCGGTCAGGGTCTCAACGCCAGCCACCGACCCCCGGGAAGTACCCGACAGGCCATTGCCTGGCCCCGCGCCGCCGGTGGTGAAACGCGAATTGCTGAAGATTTGCGGCAGGATGCCTTGCCGGGCCCCGGCGATGATGAAATCGGACGTGGCCGCCAGTTTGCCTTCGATGTACAACTCCACGCGCCAGTTGCCGGGAGGCAGTCCTCCAGGTTCCTCAATCTGAATCGTTTTGGCCCCGCTTTCACCATCCTGTTCCGACCAGGGGTCTTGAGTCCGCGCGACTTCGAAGCCATTGAAATACCAGACCGCTGTCCAGACCAGACCGGCAGGCATGTTTCGGTAAATGAACCTGGCGTTGGCAATGTTGCCTGAAGGCAAGACAAAGCCATTGCCAAGCGGTGTGCCCCTTCTGTCCACAATTCCAAAGACCAGATCGCTGAAGACCGGCGCCGGGTCCGCGCCTCCGCCGATGACCAGGCGGGCGCTGCCGGCGGCCCGGCCATCAATATACATCGTAAAGTCATAGACGCCATTGGGCCAAGGCTGGACGTTGCTGCCAATATGCCACATGCCGCTACGCTTCCCGCGCCAGCGGGCGGGAGCGAGGCTGAATCCGGGTTCCAGAATGCCGTCACGCGTAACGCGAAGCTCGGCAAGGGACTCCGTTGACAGGTTTTCATAGTCGAAGAACAGATACAGCCCGTTGCTGCCGGCCGGCAGTCGGCTGACGACCGTGTTGGGCATGCCGGCCTCGTTCACAGCCGACGCGAAAAACAGGCGTTTCAACCGGGGTTCTCTTTCCGGCCCCAGTGCTGCGTCGGCAGCGACGGGCAGGCTCACGTCCAGCCCCAGGGAAGCGGCGCGCAGCAGGGGCAGGCTCACGTCCAGCCCCAGGGAAGCGGCGCGCAGCAGGGGCAGGGCGTGTTCAACCGGCCGCAAGATGTTTATGGCGTCGCCACGCGGCAGGCACCGGTCCTCGCGGTTCAGAAGTCCGTCGCGATTGCTGTCCTGCAAGGAAGTACAGGCACTCCCCGTGCCACCGGGCAGGCGGGGAACAGTCGTGGGAATGCCCACCAGTTGACCGGACAGATTGTAGGCGCCGCCGCCAGTCAGGGTGCCAGGGAAGTCTCCGTGCAAATGGATCCAGAAGGGATCTCTGTCTCCGGGCTCCTGCGTGAATCCGACAATAGTCCCCTGACGCAGGATAACGGGATCGTCGCCAACGTCCGGAAAACCGGCGACCGTCAGAGTGTCATCCAGCGTCAGCGCCGTGGAATCTCCAGGCTCGACAAAAGGCAGGGACAGGCTGCCCGGTTCCAGCAGGCGGCCGTCCAGTTGCCGGTCGATGCGCAACAGGGCCAGGTCGAGACCCTCGTCCAGTTGAGCAATGCCGGCGCGGAAGCGCGGCACAGGAGCCTGGTCGGAATTGACGGTGAAGGCAACGAAGAGCGTATCTCCGGGGCAGACGGCGTTGGGGCGGGCGAAGTGGGCATTGGTCAGTATCAGACCGCTACGATCCACCAGCGTACCCGATCCCGTGCAGGTAATGACCGGCAGGTCTCCTTCCAGTTGGACCTGCATGAGATAGACCGTTGCCTGTCGAATCCGTTCTGCAATCGCCGTCGCCTGGGCGCCGCTAACGTTGGCCCCAACCAGCAAGGCGAACCCGGATAGCAGAATGACGAGAAGCCTGCACATCAGAAGTCCAGGCCTTGCATGAAACGATTCAAATGCCGCAGTTCACGGCCGAAGTTTGCAGCGCTTGCGCGATAGGTAATGACCAGCGCCTGGTCCCGTTCGAAAACGAGCACGTCCAGTCCTTCAACAATGACCGGCCTGCTGCCCAGGAAGGGATTCTCGGCCGTTGTGACATAAGTATAGGACATGGCGCTGGTCTCGATACCGTCCGGCAAAAGGTAGCTTTGTGCGTTGCCGACACTGTAGGCGGCGAGGGTCTGTGAGCGTTGCAGGGTGAGGGCGTCAAAAATGTTGCGCGCTGCGCTGTCGCTGCCAACGGGAAGCAGGGAGACCTGCAGGGTTGTGGGAAAATCTGGCGCAGCCGTGTCCCGGATCCGAAAGACAAAGTCGCTGCCGGCTTCCTCCAGCAACCAGTCCGGCGGGAAGTCGGCGTTGATGCCGGCCTGCAGATTGCTGTAGCGAATGGTGGTGCCCAACACCTGGTCGCGCACAAACAGGCTGAGAATGAAACCCAGCAGACCAAGCAACACCACAAGCAGATTGGCCCATCGTTGACGCGGGCCGGGGGGCCTGACGACGGGGAAACGCTCAGGAAGGGCCATCGCTGTCAGGGGCAGGCGCCGGGCCTGCGCCGGCATTTGCGGACAGGAAGCGGAAAACCACCAGCACAGCAAGCAGGAGCCCAAGGGAATAGAAATTGCCAAACAGGGGGCGGGTATCGGATACCGGTTGCAGGGGGCTGAGACTGGCATTTCCCAACCCCGAGACCAGTGGAATGGCGCTGCCTGAGACGAATGCCGCCAGCGCAGTCACCAGTGCCGGCATGGGTAGAAACAGGTCCCGGCGAAAATAGAGTTCCGCCAGCGCGTAGGAAACAATAATGGCCACACAATTCAGTGCCGCCGTCTGATTGAAGACATGGACTGCCAGGGCGCCGGCCGTTGGCCCGGTAACCAGGGCGAAATCAAGAGCGGTGACAAGGATATAGCCGGTTGCAGCGGCACGGCAGCAAACAAGTAAATCGAGCCGTTCAGTCAGTTCCCTTCGGGGAACGGCGAAGCGAACGACAAACCAGACGGCCAGGGTCTGGGTGAGCCCGGCGGTCAGACTGTAGCCAAGGATGCGGGTGACGGCGTCCGCAAGCGGGAGCCATCGATGGACTTCAAAGACGTTCTCAATCAGTGGCAGGCACAGGGCATTGCCCAGCAGCCCGGTTATGACGGCGCAACCTGTCGCAGCGAATCGCAAACGGCCCTGGTAACCACCTCGCCACCAGCTGTTGAGCAGCCAAATCAGGGCCGGCAGCAGGGCAATGAGCAAATTCCCGGGTGCGCGCAGTGCCGTGGGAAGAGAAACGGCGAGACCCTCCAGAACAAGGGCCAACATGAAGAGAAGGCCACATTCCAGCATGATTGCGTCCCAGACTCTTTGCGGGGAAGCAATGCCGATGCCAGTTTCAGGTCGAGGCTCAAGGAAGGCCATAGGCGCAGGACAGTTGGATTACAATAGTCAGGTCATGCCTCTGGAAAACAGTTTACCCGAAACGCTGCGGCTGGTCGCCGCCAGTCTGCTGGTGGCCCTCCTGGCTACGGGTTGTTCCACTGGTGATGAATCCGACACAGATGGACTGCAGACCGTCGTCGTCTTCGGCCTGAACCGGCAGCCGGCAGGTTTCGACCCCCACAGGCATCGAAACCCCGTCACTGCGCTGGTTGCGCGGCAAGTCTACGACACCTTGTTGAATCGCCATCCCCTGAACAGAGAGTTGGTGCCGGGGCTGGCGAGAGAGTGGTCGCTGTCCCGGGACGGTCGCGTTCTCGATCTGCAACTGCGCGAAGACGTCCGCTTTCACGATGGCAGTCGGATGGATGCAGCCGCCGTTGTCTCAAGTCTTGACCGCATCGTGGCGTCCGGCGACGGTGATCCGCAATTCGGGGCGCTCAGGCAACGTTATGTCAGAACGGAAATCGTCGACGACTTTCGCGTCAACATCGTGTTGTCGCAGCCCTGGACACCGCTGCTGGACGCCCTGACCCAACCAGGTTACGCCATAGTCAGCCCCGCAGCCCTCGCCAGGTGGTCCGATGCACGATACCAGTTTTATCAGGTGGGCAGCGGGCCCTTCAGATTTGTGGATTACATACCGGGGGAACGGGTCGTGCTTGCGCGAAATCCGGACTATTCCTGGGGGCCGGAATTCCTCGAT
>DAOUIB010000095.1:0-10875 GCA_034428275.1 Anaerolineae bacterium | reverse complement strand
TTCATCAACGCCATGCTCTTGTCGCTGCGCGCCAACCCCCTCTTTTTTGCGATGCCGGGCCGCGGCGAGGTCGTCCTGCAGCCGATCCACGTGGACGATCTGGTGCAGGCCCTGACCGCCTGCCTGGACCGCATCGCCCTGGTGGACCACCTGCTGGAGATCGGCGGGCCGGAGTACATCTCCCTGCGCGACCTGTTGCGCACCCTCATGCGCCTGTGGAACATGCCGAGATTGCTCGTCTCCGTGCCGCCCTGGCTGATGCGACGCATGGCCGTGCTCTACAGCCGCGTGTTGCCGCGCGTCATGTTGACGCCCCAAATGCTGGACCTTCTGGCGATCAGTCGGGTGACCGGGCTGGGAAACGCCTGGACGAACTTCGGCGTGCGGCCCCGGCGCCTGGAAGACAGCCTGCTGCACTGGCAACGCGACCACGGCTGGCGCAAACTCTTCCAAAGCTCCCTGCGTCCCCATCCGCGGGGGATCCCGGGGTGAGGGAGCAGGACATTCGTCTCCTGAACACGCTGCAGGAAATGGAGGCCGCCGTCGACCTGCAACGCAGCTACTGGGGGTCACGCCCCGGGGCCGTCGTGCCGGGCCACATGCTCTACACGATCGCACAACATGGCGGCCACGTGCTGGGGGCCCTTGAGCGCGAGGGGGGCCAACTGGTCGCCATTCTGGTCGGAATGCCCGGGCTCTCGCCTGTCGCCTCCGGGATGAGCATCCCCTATCTGCTGTCCAAACGCATGGTGGTGCACGTCGACTGGCGCCAGCGCGGGCTGGCCCGACGTCTCAAGCTGGCGCAACGGGAACGCGCGCTGTCCCAGGGAATCTCCCTGGTGCGCTGGACCTTTGACCCCCTGCTGGCGGGCAACGCCTGGTTGAACCTGCATCGTCTCGGCGCACGCGCGACGCGCTTTTGCGAAGACTATTTTGGGCCCGCGGGCGCAGGCGGACTGGCCGACAAGGGCAGCCCGGACCGCCTGCAGGTCGACTGGCAACTGGACAGCGGGCGCGTATGCGCGCTGGCGGCCGGCGAGAGTCCCGACGCGGATCTCGAATCCCTGTTCCGCTCCGGCGCGCCCACCCTGATCCGGGCCGACTTTGACGAAAGGGGCCTGCCGCGCCCGGGCAGGCCTGAAGCGCCGCCGCGCGAAGGGCCGGCGCTGCTGGAACTGCCCAGCGATTTCCCGGCCCTGCTGCGTCGCGACGCCTGCCTCGCCCGGGAGTGGCGTCTGCAGATGCGCGCGGCCCTGAGGGCCCTGTTTGCCGCCGGACACGTGCTGCAGGACTGTGTCCGCGGGACACTGGACGGCAGGGAACGACTGTTTTATGTTAGCGCGCCGGAGACAGGGGAGGGCGACCCTTGAAGGAAGCCGGTCTGAAGGCCATCACCATCCGCTCGGTCCAGGTGTATCCGCTGGCCCTGCCACTCGTGGAGCGCCTGGGCACCAGCTTCGGCAATGAACCCTTCAAGTCGGCCGTTCTGCTGCGCCTGGATACGGAAGAAGGCGTCACCGGCTGGGGCGAGACCTCGGCGGAGATCAACCCTGGTTACAGCGCCGAAACGATGGGCACGTCGCTGCACGTGTTGCAGGAGTTCCTGGTGCCGCGGGTCCTCGGACAGTGTGTGCGCAGCGCCACGGAGATTCCACCCCTGCTCGCGCAGGTGCGGGGCCATCCCCTGGCCAAACACGGGCTGGAGGCCGCCGTCTGGGATGCCCTCGCGCGACGCAACGACCTGTCCCTGGCGCAACTCTTTGCGCGTTACCTGCCGCCGGGCCACGAGCCGCGGGAGCGGGCCCTGGTGGGAGTCAGCATCGGCATCCAGGCGACCGTGGCGGATACGCTGGGCATCATCGAGAAGCGCCTCGCGGAAGGCTACGGACGCATCAAACTCAAGATCAGGCCAGGCTGGGACCTTGACCTGGCGCGCGGCGTGCGCGCGGCACTGCCGGACGTCACGCTGATGCTGGATGCCAACAGCGCCTACACCCTCGCGGATGCGGAGCACCTGCGGCGCCTGGATGACTTCAACCTCCTGATGGTTGAGCAACCCCTCGCCTGGGACGACATTTACGAGCACAGCAAACTGCAACCCCGAATGACCAGCGACATTTGTCTGGACGAAAGCATTCACAGCCTCAACGACGCCCGCCTGGCGATTGAACTCGGCGCCTGCCGCATCATCAACCTCAAGCCGGCCCGCGTCAGCGGCTATACGGAGAGCCTGGCGATCTATCGTTTCTGTGCGGAACAGGGAGTCCCGCTGTGGATCGGCGGCCTGCTGGAGACCGGCGTGGGGCGCGCCGCCAACCTGGCCTTCGCGTCGCTTCCGGGAGTGACCCTGCCGAGCGACATCTCGGCCACCTCGCGCTATTACGATCCCGACGTCACCGAGCCGGCCTTTGTGCTGGAGAGCGGCAGCAGCATACGCGTGCCGCAGGGAGCGGGCATCGGCGTGGAGCTGCAGCCCTATCGACTGCGGGAGGCGATGCAACGCTGGCGCGACCGTTATCCCTACCGCGTGCCGGCCCAGTCGGGAGCGCCGTCCTCATGAAGGTCCTCGTGACCGGCGCCGCCGGTTTCATTGGCTCACACGTGGCCGAAAGGATGGTTGCGGCCGGTCATCAGGTGCGGGGGCTGGACAACTTCGACAGTTATTACGCCCGTCCCCTTAAGGTGCGCAACGCGCGGGCGGTTCGCTCGGCCGGATGCGAATTGCTGGAGAGGGACCTGACGGCCGCCGGCCTCGCTGAACAGCTGGCCGAAAGCGAAATCGTCATTCACGCGGCGGCGCAGCCGGGCAATTCGGCGGCCACGTCCTTCGCCAGCTACGTGCGCAACAACCTGCAGGCGACCTGGTGCCTGCTGGAAGCGCTGCGGAGTTCAATCAGCCTGCAGTTTTTCGTCAACATTTCCACCTCGTCCATCTACGGGCATGAGGCCACGGCGCCGGAGAGCGTCGCCGCGCAACCGGTCTCGCACTATGGAGTCACCAAGCTGGCGGCAGAGCAACTGGTGCTGGCGCGACAGCGGGAAGATGACTTCCCCGCCTGTTCGCTGCGCCTCTTTTCGGTCTATGGCGAAAGGGAGCGCCCCGACAAGCTTTTTCCGCGCCTGATCGGCAGCGCCCTGGGTGGGCCGGCCTGTCCCCTCTACGAAGGCAGCCGCGAACACTCCCGTTCCTTCACTTACGTGGACGACGTGTTGGATGCCATCGACCGCGTCCTCGAGCGACAGGCGGATTGCGACGGGGAAGTGATCAATATCGGCAACGACAGGGAATACCGCACCGGCGAACTCATTGACCTGGTGGAGTCGCTGATGGGCAGCGCGCCGCGCCTCTCCCTGCAGCCACGCCGTCATGGCGACCAGCTGCGCACCTGCGCCGACATCCGCAAGGCGCGACAGTTGCTGGGCTTTGCGCCGCGCACCAGCCCAACGGAGGGCCTGCGCCGGGAAATCGAGTGGATGCGGGAACTGGCGCAGGAGACCGGGCTGAAAAACTGATGGAGAACCCGGGATGAATTTCGCTGAAGAGACGCTGGGCTTCGTGGGCTGTGGCGTGATGGGCGAGGCCATGATTCGCGGCCTGCTGGAAAAGGATGCCCTGGACGCCAGCCAGATCATTGCGGCGGACCCCCGCGCCGGGCGCCTCCAGGAATTGCGCGAGCGCTATGGCCTGCGCGCCACGGCGGACAACGTCGCCGCCATCCGGGAGGCCACCGTGGTCGTTCTGGCCATCAAGCCCCAGGCCTTGCCCGAGGTGCTGCCGCAACTGGGCAATGCCCGCAATGCCCGTCTGGTCCTGAGCATCATGGCCGGCGTCCGTCTTGAAACCATCGACGCCGGACTCGGGGGCGTGGCCGTGGTGCGGGCCATGCCCAATACGCCGGCCCAGATTGGGCAGGGCATCACGGTCTGGACGGCCAACGAAGCCACCGACGAGAGCGGCCTGGCGCTGGCGCGGGAATTGCTGCGCGCCTTCGGCGAAGAGCTTTACAAGCAGGATGAAGGCGCGCTGGACATGGCCACGGCCCTGAGCGGCAGCGCCCCGGCCTACATCTTCCTGTTCATGGAAGCGCTGATCGACGTGGGCGTGCACATGGGCTTCGCGCGGCGGGAGGCCGAGCGCCTGGTGCTCATGTCCATGTCGGGCTCGGTCGCCTACGCCGAAAAGTCGGGGCTGCACCCGGCCGAATTGCGCAACCAGGTCACCAGTCCCGGCGGCACGACGGCCGAGGCGCTCTATCAACTGGAGCGCGGCGGCCTGCGAACGGTGGTCGCCCAGGCGGTGTGGGCCGCCTGGCAACGATCGGCGTCGCTGGGGGGCGCGGCGACGATTCGCGGCCTCAATGGCAACGGCTGATCGCCGGACGACGAGATTGTGAAACTATGGACATTCGCCTGGCGTCGGGCTACAATGCGCGCCAGGCGTGGCCTTGCGCTGGATGAGCTTTTCCTGCGTCAGGGCGGAGAATCCCGGGAGAGCGATTTATGGCGGATGTGACGGGCACGATGTTTGACTCACTGCTGGAGCAGGTGCGGTCCTATGACCGCCACTACGATGCCGTGCAGGTGGGCCTGGTTGAGGAAGTGGGCGATGGCATCGCGCGCGTCTCCGGTCTGGAGAACGTGCGCTTCAGTGAACTGGTGTCCTTCGCCAACGGGGCCGCCGGCATCGTCTTCAACCTGGAAGACGAGCACGTCGGCGTCATCATCATGGGCGAGTTCGACGAAATCAACGAGGGCGACGAGGTCCGTGCCCTGGACCGTATCGCCTCCGTGCCCGTGGGCGCCGGGCTGGTCGGGCGCGTGGTGGACGCCCTGGGCAACCCGCTGGACGGCCGCGGGCCCGTCGCTTCCGACGAGTACTACGCCGTCGAGCGCATCGCGCCCGGCGTGATGGAACGGCGCAACGTCTTTCGCCCGATGCAGACCGGCATCGTCGCCATCGACTCCATGACTCCCATCGGCCGCGGTCAGCGTGAATTGATCATTGGCGACCGGCAGATCGGCAAGACGGCGCTGGCCATCGACACCATCCTCAACCAGAAGGAAGAGGACATGAAGTGCATCTACGTCGCCATCGGCAAGCGCAAGGGTGAGATCGCCCGTCTGGTGGCGCTGCTGGAGGAAGCCGGCGCGATGGATTACACCACCGTGGTCGTGGCCTCGGCCTCGGACCCGGCGGCCATGCAGTACATTTCGCCCTATGCCGGTTGCGCCATTGGCGAATGGTTCATGGAAAACGGCCAGGACGCGCTGGTGGTCTACGATGACCTTTCCAAGCACGCCTGGGCCTACCGCCAGGTGTCGCTGCTGATGCGGCGTCCGCCCGGACGGGAGGCCTACCCCGGCGACGTCTTTTACCTGCACAGCCGCTTGCTGGAGCGCGCGGCGCAACTGAGCGAGGCGCGCGGCGGCGGCAGCCTGACGGCCCTGCCTTTCATCGAAACCTTGCTGGGCGACGTCTCGGCCTACGTGCCAACCAACGTCATTTCCATCACCGACGGTCAGATATACCTGCTCAGCGACCTGTTTTACGCTGGTCAACGGCCGGCCATGGACGTGGGCATCAGCGTCAGCCGCGTCGGAGGTGACGCGCAAACGCGGGCCATGTCACGCGTGGCCGGGCGTCTCAAGCTGGACCTGGCGCAGTTTGCCTCGCTGGCGGCCTTCGCCCAGTTTGGCTCCGGTCTGGACCGCTCCACGCAGCAGCAGCTGGACCGCGGCCTGCGCCTGACCGAGCTGCTCAAGCAGCCGCAATACCAGCCGATGCGCGTGGCCGACCAGGTGGCGATCATCTATGCGGGCACCAACGGCCTGCTGGACGAGGTGCCCGTGGAGCGCGTCGCCGACTGGAAGGAGGACTTCCTGCGCAACTGGCAAACGAACTCGGCGGCGCTGTCCGGCAGCATTCAGGCCGACCCGGAAAACTGGGACGACGAGGTGGCCCAACAGGTCGAGGGCGCCATTGTCGACTTCAACGCCCGCTGGACCCAATCGTAGCGGCAGCCACAGGAGATAGCCGGTGGCCACTGCCAGAGACATCCAGAAACGCATACGCAGCGTACGGAACATTTCGCAAATCACGCGCGCCCTGGAGGCGGTCTCGGCGTCACGGGTGCGGCGCGCCCAGGCGCGGGTGCTGGCCAGCCGCGCCTACGCCGAAAAGGCCTGGGAGCTTTTGCTCAACGTGCAGGCCGGGGCAGGGGGCGGCGCCACCATGCACCCCCTGCTGGAGGAGCGACCGGAAATACGCAGCATCATGGTGGTGCTGATCACCTCCGACCGCGGGCTGGCGGGCGCCTTCAACGCCAACATCATCCGCGTGGCGCAGCGCTTTGCCGAACGCCTGGACAAGCCCGTGCAATACGTGACCATCGGTCGCAAGGGCCGCGACGCCATGGTGCGCGCCGGCGCCAACGTGGTGGCCGAGTTCAGCGACCTGCCTTCCGAGCCCGGCATCGGCGACATTTCCCCGGCGACGCGTCTGGCGATCGATGCCTTCCTCGCCGCCGAGGTGGATGACGTTTTCATCGCCTACACCGACTTTGTCAACATGCTGACGCAACGACCGGCCGTGCTGGGCTGGCTGCCGCTGATTCCGCACACCATCGAGGACCAGGTGGCGGCGGAATTCGTCAAGGACGTGCCCTCCCTGAGCGAAGGCGTGTCCAGCTACGAATACGAGCCTGGGGCAGAGGCAATCTTGCAGGAAATTGTGCCGCGCTTCACCGAGTTGCAACTCTATCAGGCCCTGCTGGAGAGCCAGGCCAGCGAACACGCGGCGCGCATGGTGGCCATGCGCAACGCCTCCGACAACGCCTCCCAGCTGGTGGGCGACCTGACGCTGGAATACAACAAGGCGCGTCAGACGGCCATCACGGCCGAAATCCTGGATATCGTGGGCGGCACCGAAGCCCTGCAGGACGCCATGGACGACATGGCCGATCGCATTGAGGAAAACGCAGGTTTGAGCGAGCAAGGAGTTCCGATATGAGTGAGGTGCAGGGCCGCATCGCCCAGATCCTGGGCAACGTGGTTGACGTCAAGTTTCCCGCCGGCGAGTTGCCCGACATCAACGAGGCGCTGCGGGTTGCGCGCGAGGAGGGGGAACCCGATCTCGTGCTTGAAGTGCAATTGCACATGGGCGACAACCTCGTCAAGACGGTGGCCATGGACAGCACCGACGGCCTGCAGCGCGGTTTGCCGGTCATCGCGACGGGTTCAGCCATCACCGTGCCGGTCGGCACGGCCTCGCTGGGGCGCGTGTTCAACGTCCTGGGGCGCGCCATCGACAACCAGCCTGAAGTGCCGGACGAGGCGCCGCGCCGATCCATTCACACGCCGGCGCCCGATTTTGAGGACCAGTCGACCACGATCGAGCAGTTTGAAAGCGGCATGAAGGTGATCGACCTTGTGGCGCCCATGACCCGGGGCGGCAAGACCGGGATCTTTGGCGGCGCGGGCGTGGGCAAGACCATCACCATTCAGGAATTGATCAACTCCATCGCCACGCAACACGACGGCCTGTCGGTCTTCGCCGGCGTGGGCGAACGCACGCGCGAGGGCACCCAGCTCTATGGCGAGATGGAAGAGGCCGGCGTGCTCGACAAGCTGGCGATGGTCTTCGGCCAGATGAACGAGCCGCCCGGCGTGCGCCTGCGCGTGGCGCTCTCCGGCCTGGCGATGGCCGAACAGTTCCGCGACGAGGGACGCGACGTATTGCTCTTCATCGACAACATTTTCCGCTATTCCCTGGCGGGGGCGGAAGTCTCGGCCCTGCTGGGCCGCATGCCCTCGGCGGTCGGCTACCAGCCGACGCTGGCGGACGAAATGGGCCTGCTGCAGGAGCGCATCACCTCGACGCGCAGCGGTTCCATCACCTCGATGCAGGCCGTCTACGTGCCGGCGGACGACTATTCCGATCCGGCGCCGGTCGCCGTGTTCACGCATCTGGATGGCACGATTGCGCTGGAGCGCTCGATCGCGGCGCGCGGTCTCTTTCCGGCAGTGGACCCGCTGGCCAGCACCAGCAAGATTCTGGACCCGCAGATCATCGGCGACGAGCACTACCGTACGGCGCGTGAAGTGCAGCAGGTCTTGCAGCGCTACAAGGACCTGCAGGACATCATCGCCATTCTGGGCGTGGACGAGCTCTCCGACGACGACAAGCAACTGGTGGCGCGCGCCCGCAAGATTGAGCAGTTCCTGTCGCAGCCCATGGTGGTGGCGGAGCAGTTCACCGGGCGCGAGGGTCGCTACGTGCCCGTGCGCGAAACCGTGCGCGGCTTCCGCATGATCCTGGATGGCGAACTGGACCATATACCGGAGCAGATGTTTTACATGGCCGGCGCCATGGACGACGTGCTGCAGCGTTTTGAGGAAGCCGGGGACTGAGCGATGACCATCCACGTCGAGGTCGTCACGCAGGAGCGCAAGGTCTTCGAGGAGCTGGAAGCCGACATCGTCGTGCTGCCGGGCAGCGAAGGTGAAATGGGCGTATTGCCGCGCCACGCGCCCCTCCTGACGACTATGGGCTACGGCGAACTGATTGTGCGCAAGGGCCCGGCCGAGGAGCGTTTCGCGATCTATGGCGGCGTCGTCGACGTGCGGCCGGACAAGGTCGTCGTGCTGGCGGACCTGGCTGAATCCTCCTTCAACCTGGACATTCGCGCCATTGAGGAGGCGCGCGAAAGCGCCGCCCGCATGCTGCAGGAAGGCGTGCCGCAAGACCAGAATCGCGAGGCGCAACTGGCGCTGCGGCGCGCAGAACTGGGCGCGCGCATCCATCGCCGCATGCAGGGCCGCGGCAGTGTGCTGCGCATTCTTGACCAGGACGAGGGTGACGCGGAATAGACAAGCGCGACCGCATGACACATGACGCCCGGCAGAATCGCCGGGCGTTGCGTTCCCTGACGACAGCGAGTATAACCGGCTGCAGTTGCCACAGGATGGCGTGAATGGCGTTGTTCTCCCGTAAACTGGGTCTCGACATCGGGACGGTCAACGTCCTTATCTACGATCGCGGCGAGATCGTGCTGCAGGAGCCTTCGCTCGTCGCCCTGACGACTGAAGAAGAGCGCATCGTTGAAATCGGTCAGCCGGCGCGGGAAATGCTGGGCAAGACCGACGACGAGGACATTCAGGTCATTCGCCCCCTGCGCGACGGGGTCATCGCGGACTACGAAGTCACCGAGGCCATGCTGCGCCACTTTTTCAGCAAGATATCCGGTCGCGTGCGCCTTTTCCGGCCCACCGTCATGGTGGCCGTCCCCTGGGGCGTGACCAGCGTCGAAAAGCGCGCAGTGCACGAGGCGGCGCTGGCGGCCGGGGCGCGCGAGGCCTGGTTGATCCACGAGCCTCTGGCGGCGGCCATCGGGGCGGGGCTGCCGGTGGGCACGCCGGCGGGCGACATGGTCATCAATATCGGCGGCGGCATCACCGAGGCGGCGGTCATCAGTCTGAACAAGATTGTGCGCGCCGAAAGCGGACGCCTGGGCGGCCTGCGGCTTGACGAGGCGATCATGAGTTACGTCCGACGCAAGTACAATCTGGGTATCGGCCAGCCGACGGCCGAGGCGATCAAGATTCAGATTGGGGCGGCCATTACCCCGGCGGAAGAGTTGACGATGGAGTTGCAGGGCCGCGACAACGTCAGCGGTCTGCCGCGCACCATCCACGTCTCGACCGGTGAAGTCGTTGAGGCCATGGCCGAGGCCCTGTCGATGATCGCCGGCGTCGTCCGCAGCGTGCTGGCCGAAACGCCGCCCGAACTGTCCTCCGACATCATCGACCGCGGCATCGTCATGACCGGGGGCGGCGCCCTGTTGCGCGGGCTGGACCGCTATCTGACCCGGGCCACGGGCGTCCCGGTCTACCGGGCGGACAACGCCCTGATCGCGACGGCCAGCGGCGCCGGGCGGGCGCTGGAAGAACCGGCCATCCTGCGACGGGTGCTGCAAACCTCACAGACGTCAATCTGACAGATAGTAGGTCATGTGCTGCAGGTGCACGACCGGGTCAATGTGCTGGACCCGTACGCCCGCCGCCACGTTGAGATTGATGGGCGCGTAATTCAGAATGGCGCGCACGCCGTGCGCCGTCAACTCGTCGGCCACACCCTGGGCGTTGGCCGCCGGAACGGCGATCATGGCGACGTGAATGCCCAGTCGGCGGATCACCGGGCCCGCCTGGTGAAAGTCCTGCACGCGGCACTGGCCGACCTGCTGCCCCAGTTTGGCGGGGTCGGTATCGAAGACGCAGGCGATGTGAAAGCTGCGTTCGGTGAAGCCGCGGTAGTTGGCGACGGCGCGACCGAGATCGCCGGCGCCGACCAGCGCGACCTGCCAGACCCGGTCCACGTTCAGCACCATCCTGAGTTGCCGCGTCAGGTAGTCGATGTGGTAGCCGGTGCCCTGCTTGCCGAAGCCGCCAAAGTGCGACAGGTCCTTGCGGATCTGGGCGGAACTGATGCCGAGGCGCAGGCCCAGCTCATGCGACGAGGTGACCTGGTGGGCTTCCTGGGCCAGACGCTCCAGGGCGCGCAAGTAGACGGGCAGTCTGCCGATGACGATATCCGGTATCTGGCTTGTGGCTGGCGCGTCGCCGTTCATCGCATTCCGAAAGTGAAATGAATCACATGTTTGCGCCGGAAGCCTACCATGTTTGTCGGGCTGCTTCCACATTCCTGCAGGGTGCGTGGCGGGCTATACTGAGCTTTGCCTTACCAAAGGGGGAGTGGCGGAACTGGCAGACGCGCATGACTTAGGATCATGTCTCTTTTGAGGTGAGGGTTCGAATCCCTCCTTCCCCACAACCACAACCTGACGCTCAACCCTTCACCCCGCCCAGGGCCAGCAGATC
>DAOUIB010000094.1:0-15849 GCA_034428275.1 Anaerolineae bacterium | reverse complement strand
TGCAGAGTGCGGGGCGCAACATCGTGGTGGACACGGGTTACGGCCACAAACTGCCGGCGAAGGCGCAGCGCCAGATTCATTTGACGAGGCCGCAGGGCGACCTTTGTCAGGGCCTGGCGAGCCTCGGCATCGCCCCAGGCGACGTCGATCTGGTGATCAACACCCATTTGCACGCCGATCACTGCGCCGGCAACACCTGCCACAATGAAGGTGGCGAAGCGGTGGCGGTCTTTCCCAACGCGGAATACGTCGTTCAGCGCCGCGAATACGAGGACGCCTGCCGCCCCAACGAGCGCACCCGCGCGACCTACCTGGCGGAGAACTTCGAACCCCTGCGCGCCAGCGGCCAGTTGCGGCTGCTGGACGGCGACTGCGATCTGGCGCCGGGCCTGCGCGGCGTGGTGACGCCCGGCCATACGCCGGGTCACATGAGCGTCGTGCTGGAGAGCGAAGGGCAGGTCGGCGTGCAGCTGGCGGACCTGGCGACCTACGCCCTGCATTTTGAGCGCCTGGGCTGGATGACGGCCTATGACGTCGAGCCGCTGATCACACTGGAGACCAAAAGGCGCTGGCAGGCCTGGGCGCTGGAGCGCGAGGCCCTGCTCCTCTTCCCGCACGACCCGCAGCGCCCCGCCGGTCGCTTGCAGCGGGATGATTCTGGTCGCGTGAAAGTGATTCCTGTGGCGTTTGAAGCCGTTCAGGGCGGCGCCTGACAGCGCGGGCAGAAGTGCGTGCCGCGCTGGGCCACCACCGTCTTTGAGACCGGAGCGCCGCAGCGGGGACAGGGCTGCCCCGCGCGGCCGTAGACGCGGAAGTGACTCTGCGAGTCGCCGCGTGAGCCGTCAGGCTTGCGATACCAGTTGATGCTGGCTCCCTCGTGCCTTATGCCGGCGCGCAGGGCCGCGCGCAGGGCGCGGTGCAAGGCCGCTGCCTCAGCCTGGGCGAGGCTGTTGGCCGGCCGCAGGGGATGGACGCGGGCGCGATGGAGCGCTTCGTCGGCGTAGATGTTGCCGACGCCGGCGAGAAAACCCTGGTCGAGCAGCAGCGGCTTGATGGCCCGGCTGCGCTCTTTCAGGCGACCGCCCAGCCAGCGTGACGTGAATTGACGCGACAGGGGTTCCGGCCCCAGCGCGCCCGTGACCGTGGCGGGGTCCGGCGTCAGCCAGACGCGGCCGAACTTGCGCGCATCCGAGAAGCGCAGTTGTTGCCCGCCATTCAGCTGCAAGCGGAAGTGCACCCAGCGATCGGCGTCGAAGCGGGCCTCGTCGGCAGCGACGTAGAGCCGGCCGGTCATGCGCAGGTGCACGATGAGCGTTTCACTGTCCAGGGCGCAAAGCAGGTACTTGCCGCGGCGTTCAATGGACCGGAACGCCTGGTCGTGAATGCGGGCGGCGAATTCCTTCGGATCAGGGCTGTGCATGACCCGCGGCCAGTCGCTCCAGAGGCCGGTGACGCGGCGTCCCGTCAGTGGCTCGCGCAGGCCGCGGGCGACCATCTCGACTTCCGGCAATTCCGGCATGCAGCGTCTCCGCCAAACAGGTTTCGTCGACTCTGCCGGAAAGGCGCGGGAGGGTCAAGCCGGGCGGGGTACGGGGAGCGTCCAAATCGATGGATGTGGCCGGGCGGGCGACTTGATAAGTCGCCCCTACAGCGCTTTTCAGGGCGGGCGACCGGGCGACTTGACAGGTCGCTCCTGCAGTACCGGGCAAGGCGGGCGACCTGATAAGTCGCCCGTACCAGGAGAACGCGGAGGGTCGTTCAGACACTGGCCGACGACGAAGAGATCCTGGGACAGTTTGTACGCAAGCACACAGCCTCAGCCATTGACACAATCCGGGGGCGACGGGCCCGCATGGTATACTCGCGCGCGACTCGCGCATCCGGGAGTTTCATGGCCGGCAAGGATTTTGTGCACCTTCACGTCCACAGCCAGTTTTCGCTGCTGGACGGGCTGGGTCGCATCGACGACCTGGTGGCGCGCGCCGTTGAACTGGGCATGGGCTCGCTGGCCATCAGCGATCACGGGGCGATGTTCGGCGCGATCGATTTCTACCGCGCCTGCAGGGCCAAAGGCATTCATCCGGTCATCGGCATGGAAGCCTACGTGGCGCCGCGGGGCATGCGCGATCGCGACCCGGCGCTGGACCGCAAGGCCGCGCATTTGCTGCTGCTGGCGCGCGACGATCGGGGTTACCGCAACCTGCTGAAAATCGCCTCCGCCGCCCAGCTGGAGGGCTTCTATTACAACCCTCGCATCGACCGCGATTTTCTGGCCGGGCATGCCGGCGGCCTGATCGCCACCACGGGCTGCCTCGCCGGCGAAATCCCGTCACTGCTGATGGAAGAACGACATGACGAGGCCCGCGACCTCATCGGCTGGCATCAGGACGTCTTTGGCCGCGAGAACTTCTTTCTGGAGTTGCAGCATCATGACATCCCGGAATTGCACAATGTGAATCGTTGGCTGGTGGAGAATCGCGTGGGGCTCGGCGCGCCGCTGCTGGCCACCAACGACGTGCACTACGTGCATGAGGGCGATCACGACTCGCACGACACCCTGCTCTGCATCCAGACCGGGTCGCAAAAGGCGCAGCAAAACCGCATGCGGATGTCCGACCCCAGCTATCACCTGGCGTCGCCGCAGGAGATGTGGGCCGCCTTCGGCGAGATCAACGATGGCGAGGCGTTGAAAAACACGCTGCTGGTCGCGGAAATGTGTCAGCTGGACCTCGACATGAAGGGCTACCAGCTGCCCGCCTTTCCGGTGCCTCCCGGCCATGACGCGCAGAGCTGGTTGCGACATCTCTGCGAAAAGGGGCTGCGCTGGCGCCTTGGCGAGCGGGCGATGAACGACCCGGGTCTGGTCGCGCGGCTGGACCATGAGCTGGCCCTGATTCATGACATGGGCTTCGACACCTATTTCCTCATCGTGTGGGACCTCTGTGAGTTCGCGCGTGAGGCCGACATCTGGTGGAACGTGCGCGGTTCCGGCACCGGCAGCCTGGCGGCCTGGTGTCTGGGCATCACGGAAATCGACCCGATTCGCGATGGCCTGATCTTTGAACGCTTTCTGAATCCCGGCCGCATCAGCATGCCGGACATCGATCTGGACTATCCGGACGACCGCCGCGCAGAAATGATCAGCTATGCGGCGCGCAAGTACGGCGAGGACAAGGTGGCCGCCATCATCACCTTCGGCACCCTGGGGCCGCGGGCGGCGGTGCGGGACGTGGGCCGCGCTTTGGAGATCCCGCTGGAGCGGGTCAACCAGATTGCGCGGCTGATTCCGCAGGAGCCCCGTCCCAAACCCCTGCCGGAGTACGTGGAGGCCACGCCCGAACTGAAGGACCTGGCGAGCCGCGACGAGGAGGTCCGGCGCATTCTCGCCACTGCCGAGTCGCTGCAGGGCATCAGCCGCCACGTGTCGACGCACGCCGCCGGCATCATCATCGGCGACCGGCCGCTGGTGGAGACCATTCCGCTGCACCGGCCCACGCGCGGCAGCGACGGCGCCGACATTCGCGCGGTCACCCAGTTCACGATGGAGACCTGCGAATCGATCGGCCTGTTGAAAATCGATTTTCTGGGTCTGTCCACGCTGACCATCTTGCGCCGCGCCTGCGATCTGATCCTGCAGCACCAGGGCATCGCCTACACCATGGAAAACATCCCTTTCCGCCACGAAATGGTCGAGGGGGACGCCGAGGCAGAAAGAATGCTGGACGAGACCTTCGCCCTGCTGGGGCGGGGGGAAACGGTCGGCATGTTCCAGGTGGAGAGCGAAGGCATGCAGCAGATGTTGCGCGACATGCGGCCGCGGCGTTTCGAGAACATCGTCGCCGGCATCGCGCTCTACCGGCCCGGGCCGATGGACTACATCGCCACCTACAACCGACGCCTGCGCGGTGAGGAGGACATCACCTACCACCATGAGTCGCTGAAGCCGATTCTTGAGGAAACCAGCGGCATCATCGTGTATCAGGAACAGATCATGGAGATCGCCTCGCAGCTCTTCGGCTACGAACTGGCGGAAAGCGACACGATGCGCAAGGCTGTCTCCTACAAGCGCGAGGAAGACCTCGTCAAGCACCGCGAGATTTTCCTGCAGCGCGGGCCGCAGCACGGCATCGACGAAGGCGTGGCCGGCAAGATTTTCGACGACATCGCCTTCTTCGCCAACTATGGCTTCAACAAGGCCCATGCGACGGACTACGCCGTCATCACCCTGCAGACGGCCTTCCTCAAGTGCCACTACCCCGAGGAATACATGTGCGCCCTGTTGAGCGTGCATCGGGATGACGCCAACCGCATCGCCGGCTACATGGAAGAATGCCGTCGCCTGGGCATCCCGGTCCTGCCACCGGACGTCAATCACAGCCGGCTGGACTTCGACATCCAGCCTGACGAAAGCGGTCGACGCGGCATTCGCTTCGGCCTGGCCGCCATCCGCGGGGCCGGCGCCGGCTCGTTGCAGCAGGTCATCGATGCGCGGGAGCGGGACGGCCGGTTCAGGGACCTGGAGGACTTTTGCAAGCGGGTGGACCTGCGTCAGACGGGTCGCCGCTCGCTGGAGAGTCTGGCCACGGTGGGCGCCCTGCGCGATTTTGGCGAGCGGGGTCGCTTGCTGGCCGCCAGCGAACGCCTGCTGGGGTTCAGCGCGCGCTGGCATCGCGACCGCGAGGTGGGCCAGGCGAATTTGTTTGGCGAGCAGGCCGGGATGTCCGACGAGATGCTGGGTAACCTGCCGGATCACAGCGTCCTCAGCGAGCGCGAACTGCTGGAACAGGAGAGGGAACTGCTGGGGATTTACCTCAGCGGACGCCCTGTGGACCGCTTTCGCAGCGCCTTGCAGCAGGCCGGTACGCGCGACATCGGCGAACTGCTGGCGGAGGGCTACGGGCTCCACGACCGCCCGGTCATCGTGGCCGGGGAAGTCGTCGGCCTGCGCACGCTGCTCACAAAGCGCGGCGAGCGGATGGGCATCGCGCAACTGGAGGACTGGCGCGAATCGGCGGCGACGATCGACGTGACGATCTTCCCGCGCACATGGAAGCAATGCGAGGGACTGGTGGGGCAGGGGCGCGTGATTCACGTGCGCGGCAAGCTGGACAGTTCGCGCGGGGCGCCGCAGGTCATCGCGGACGAGGTCAAGGACAACTTCACTGTGCTGGAGATCCATGACGGGGATGCGGCTGCGCCCATGGAAGCGCAGTCTCCGGCGCCCGATGACTTCGCCCCTCCGCCGGCCGCAGACTTCGCAGCGCCACCGGAAACGGACGCCGACTTCGCGCCGCCTCCCGAAATTGCGCCTTCGGCGAGCGAGGAGTTCGCGGCGCCGGACGAGGACGTGGAGGCGAAGGCTGAAGCGGCCCTTGCAGCAGCGGAAGAAGCGGTCGCGCGGGAGATTGAAGTGGAAATCCCGGCTCCTGTGCAGCGGGGCGAAGCGGAACCTGACCCTGACGACGGCGCTGCCGCGGAGCTCGCGCCGGCGGACAAGGGCGAGTCCGACGTCGCCCGCCTGCTGACCGTGCGTCTTGCACGCAGCGACGATGCCCGGCGCGACCAGAGACGCCTGGAGCGCATCGTCAACACCATTTGCTCCTGGCCGGGCGCTGACAGTTTCTGCGTCGTCGTGGAGTCGGCAGAGCAACCACTGCGACTGGACTTTGAGACAGGCGTTGGCGTTTGCGAAGAGATGATGGACGCCCTGCGTGAAATCGTGGGAGCGGGAAACCTGGGCCTGGAAAAGACAGAGTCGGCGGTCGACCGGCAGGACTGATACAGGGCAGGGCGGATTCTCACTGCAGAAAGGGATACAGGGCAATGAAGCGCATCGCAGTGATGACCAGCGGCGGCGACGCCCCTGGCATGAATGCAGCCATTCGCGCCGTGGTGCGCACCGCCCTGGAGTACGACATGGACGTGCTTGGCGTGCGCCAGGCCTTTGGCGGCTGTCTCAACGGCGACTTTCAGCCCCTGGACAGCGTGGCCGTCAGCGGCATCCTGCAGCGGGGCGGCACGGTGTTGCAGACCGCCCGCGATGAAGAGTTTCGTACGCTGGCCGGCCAGAGGAAAGCGCTGCGCCGCCTGAATGAGGCGGGCATTGAAGGCATGGTGGTGATCGGCGGCGGCGGCAGCATGGCGGGCGCCATGGCCCTGCACGACCTGGGTTTCAGGGTTGTGGGCGTACCCGGCAGCATCGACAACGACATCTGGGGCACGGACATGAGCATCGGCGTCGACACGGCGCTCAACACCATCATCGACGCGCTGGACCGCATCCGTGACACGGCGACTTCCCATCAGCGCGCCTTTCTCGTCGAGGTGATGGGTCGCAACACTGGCTACCTGGCGTTGATGAGCAGCATTCTGGGCGGCGCGGAGATCGTGGTCACGCCCGAGCGCGAGGTCACGATGGAGGAAATCGCCGACTCGCTGATCGACTCCTACACGCGCGGCAAGTCGCACGCCATCGCCGTCATCGCGGAAGGCGCCTCCGTTTCCACCACCAGTCTGGCCGAGTACCTCGAGTCGCATCCGCAGGTGGGCTTCGAGATCCGCCTGTCGATTCTGGGACACATGCAGCGGGGCGGACGCCCGTCGGCCTTTGACCGACGCCTGGCATCCATTCTGGGCATGCGCGCTCTGCAAGCCCTGCGCGACGGTCAGAGCGGCGTGATGCTGGGCATGCAGGGCCGCGAGACCTGTCAGGTCCCGCTGGGCGAGGTCATCGCCAACGAGCGCCACATGAGCGACTGGTACTATGACCTGGCGCACGTCCTGTCGCGCTAGTCATCCCTTACATTTACCCTGCGCGCACAGTTGCAACAGAAGATTCATGACCGCGCGCGGCTGATGGCCGCCACGCGCGCCCCGGTCAGCTGGATGATCGCCGTCGTGGCCAGGCGCAGTTGCTGACCGCGCTCGCCGGCGCTGAGGAGCAGTTCTTCATGCTCGCGCGCTTCCTCGTCCAGCCAGACCTGCCAGCGGCGGTGAGAAAGGGCCAGGGCGCTGATGCCGCCGATCTGCATCCCGGTCAGTTGTTCGGCTCGTTCGCGCGCGGCGAGACGCAGCTTCCGTTGGCCGCCCAGCGCAGCCAGGCGCTTCAGGTCCAGCGCGCGGTTGGCGGCGATCAGCGCCAGCACAGGTTTGCCGCCGCCGGCGGCTTCCAGCACCAGGGTCTTGTAAACCACGCTTGCCGGTACCTTCAGCAGGTCCGCGACCGCTTCGGCATCGTGGAAGCGGTTGGCGTCGTAGTTCAGGGCGGTGAAAGGGATGCGGCGCTGTTGCAAGAGACGGCTGGCGTTAAGTCGCTTTGCCACGGGCAGCCTAACGGTACTGGCGCCGCGCCATGCGGCCCAGCAGGTCCGGCGCCAGGCGTCCGGCCAGCAGGATCAGGCGGTTGAAGAGGCGCAGGGTCATGGAACGCCGCGGCCGGTCGATGGCGCGCATGACTCCCCTGGCCACTTCTTCTGCCGACATGACGGGCAGGCTGCTGCCCGCTTCGCGGGCGCCGGCGCCGAGACGACGCGAGTCGAATTCCGTGGCGGTACGTCCGACCAGCATGTCCGTCACGAGAATGCCCTCGTCCTCCAGTTCAAGCCGCAGGGAATGGGCCATGCTGCTGAGAAAGGCCTTGCTGGCGGCATAGGCGGCGCTGTAGGGCACGACCAGCGGGGCAGCCACTGACGAAATGGTGATGACGTGTCCGCCGCCGCTTGCGCGCATGGCGGGCACGGCGGCGCGAATACTGTGCAGTGCGCCGTCGACGTTGGTGCGCAACAGGCTTTCCAGCGCGGCCCATTCCGCGCTGACCAGATCGCCGCGCAAGCCCACGCCGGCATTGGCAACCAGAATGTCGAGGCGGCCAAAGCGGGCGACGCCTCGCTCGACGGCCCGGTCGACGTCCTCCCGCTGCGAAACGTCGCCGGCGATGGCCAGCAAATCGCCCCGGAATTCGCGGGCGTCTTCTTCAAGTTGCGTCAGTCGTTCCGGGTTGCGCGCCATGCCGACAACGTGAATGCCGGCGCCCAGCAGGGCCAGCGTCGTGGCGCGACCGATGCCGCTGGAGGCGCCGGTCACCAGAGCGACCCGGTTTTCGCCGTTGCCCGCACTCATGGCTTCCCTTCAGGGTCCTGTCGACCATGGCCGATCGCTGTACACGGCGCAGTATAGCGTGACACGCCGCCCCGACGTGGCCAGGAAGGGCTATACTGGGAAACGGAATGGCATTTTTGGAACCACGGGGTCTTGATCGGCGGTCAGGAACTGCGAAAGGAACTGGAAGAGCGGCTGACGGCCGGCGTCGGCGAGCTGCGCAGCGAGGACCCGGTTTCGGAGGCCGGGCGGGCGGTGTTGCTGGCGGAGTTTCGCAAGGTGCTGGCCCACGAGGATGGCAGCCGCAGCGGCACGGACATCGAGGACCTGCACCGGTTGCGCGTCGCCATGCGCAAGTCACGCAGCATCATGCGCCTGCTGCGTCCCTGGTACCGGCGGCGGGTCATTCGACGACACAACGAGGCCATGCGCAGCGTCATGCGCGCATCGGGCCCGGTGCGCGACCTGGACGTGCTGCGCGAAGACCTGCTGGCCCTCGGCCGGGACGACGCTGTGGAATTGCAGCAAAGTCTGGAAGCGCTGGACCGGCAAAGGACGGGGTTGCGCGGCAAGCTGCTCTTTGCGCTTTACAGCGACTCCTGGGAACAGTTTCTGATCGAATACACGGATTTCCTGGTCTCTCCTGGCGCAGGAGTCGCCAGGACCAGGCCCGGGCGAATCGTCGCCCGGCAGGTACGTCACGTCCTGCCGCTGCTGGTGCAGCAGCGTTTGACGCGGGTGCTTGCCTATGGCCCCCATCTTGCGGATGCCGACGGCGAACGCCTGCACGCCCTGCGCATTCAATGCAAGCGTCTGCGTTACGCGCTCTCGACCTTCGACGCCCTGCTGGGGCCGGAGGCCAGGGAGTACGTCAGGGAGCTCAAGCGGATGCAGGACCACCTCGGGCGACTGAACGACATCAACGTCGCCAGAGGGCTGTTGCCGAGGTTGATGCCGGGGCTGGACTTCGCGGCCTGTGAATTCCTCTACGCCTATCGACGGGACCTGGAGGATGAGCGCGCCCGTTTGCGGGAGACCTTTCCGGCCGCCTGGGAACGCTTCACCAGCCGGGAATGTCGCCAGTTGCTGGCCGAGGCCCTGCTGCAGCTTTAGGGCAAGGCCCGGATCATCCCGGCCCCCCGGTCGGGAAGACCAGACGTTGATTGAGCCGATAGCTGTCTCCGGCCGGCAGACCGTCGATGGTGAGGGCCTGTCGTTCGCCGCTGCGCCAGTCGTAGATGCCGATCCAGAGACCGGGGTTTCCCACGGCAGAGGGGTCCAGGTTCTCCGGAATGCGCAGCAGGCGTTCATCGCGGATGAATTCGCCAGGTTCCCACAGCAACGTTGAGTAGTAACGGCCAGCGGCATCCAGCCCGACCGGGCCGTCCCAGTTGGCGATCAGTTCGCCTTCGCCGTCGCGCAGGTGGACGAAGATCGAATAATCCTGGGGCGCCAGGTCCCTGGCTTGCCAATACAGCGCCAGGGTCAGCTCCCGCCCGGGCCAGAGGCGGACATCGTCCAGGGCGTGTCCGCGGAAGCGGGCAAAGTCGCCGAATACGACTGCCTCGCGGAGGTCCCGGTCGGCCGGTGGCGGCTGAAAACGCAGGGCGGCATTCACAAAATAGAGCCAGTAACGAAAGTGGCCGTCATCGCTGAAGGCTCTGCGGCGCATGACGTTGTCCAGTTGGGAACCGGCCAGGGCCAGCGCGCCCTGTACCTGATTCCCGCCCGGCGCGTTTCCGTCCCAGGGCAGCGGGTTCTCCGGTACGCCATCAACGTAGAGGTCTACGTCCTCAAGTTCCCCAAGGCGGGTCGGATTTGCCTCCACGCGAATGTCGCGCTCAGGGAAGAAGAAGGGCAAACGCCGAACGCCAGGCGCCGCCACGACCAGGTCCTTCGGATTATCCCGCTGCACAAGTTGCATGTGACCAACCAGCTCCAGCAGCGCCATGTTGCCGGAGGCGAGTTTCGCCCTGTCGTCCTTGTAGCGCCCCGCCTGCAGCCAGTGGAAGCCGATGGCGGGGTCGTTCAGGGCGCTGAAAATGCCGGGCAGGGCCAGGCAGCAAAGCGCGATAGAGCCGAGCCAACGGTTCCGGGCGGACCAGCGGCGCAGGCGCGTCGGGTCCAGCCAGTGATGCAACGCCAGGGCACAGGGAAGAATCAGCAGCGGGACGATGGCGAAGGACAGGCGGTAGTGATAGCTGTAGGACCAGAGCCAGGTGAGGAACCAGGGCAGCGCCAGGACCATGGCCCAGGCGCAGGTCGCGATCCCGGCGCGACGGGGTCCGGACTCCGGCAGCAGCGGTCGCAGGGCGCGCCAGAGCAGCAGCGTACCGACGGCCAGCAGCGCCCACTCATGGGCCACCAGGCGACGGGCGGGCAAGACCGTCGCCACGCCTTCCAGGCGCCACTGGCCGATGAGGCTGGGCAGCAGCGCGACAGTCAACAGGGCGAGCGCGACGATCAAAAGGCGGGCGCGCCTGCGACTGGCGAAAGGAACCCGGCCCAACGCAAGCAGGAGGCAGGCCAGGGCCAGCAGGGGCCAGCCGAATTCCGCGCCGCTGCGCGCCGCCCGCTCCAGCCAGAACGCATCCGGGAAATCGATGACGTTGTGGCCCAGGGCCAGATTGCGCAGGTACCAGACGGCGCCATGTGGCAGACAGGCAAGCCCGGTGAGCAACGCGACGCGGAAGCGCGGTCGGAATGCGCGCCAGTCGCCGCGGACGCGCCACAGCTCGGTGGCCAGCAGCAGCACCACCCCCAGGATAAAGGCGCCGGCCGTCGGTTTGGTCCACAGGGCCGTCCCCAACAGCAGGCCGGCGATGATGGCGTGCCGCCGGCGATGCCGCTCCTCCGTCCAGGCCAGCAGAAAAAAGGTGGCCGCGAGGGTGTAGAGCATGGTGAGCACGATTTCGAGATCGCCGAAGCGCGCCCACTCGCCGCTGTGCGGGTAAAGTACCCACAGTGCGGCGGCGATGATACCAACGCGCCGGCTGAACAGGCGCATGCCCGCCAGGTACACGGCCAGCGCGCAACCCAGGTGCGTGAAGAAGAGCGTGGCGCGCGCGGCGTGATCGTCGACGCCGCCGGCCAGCAGTTGCGCCCAGGTGAATTGCAGCGGCAAATGCTGCGGGTAATAGCCAATGCTGTCGGGGATGGCGCCGGTCAGGGTGTAGAGACGCCCTTCATAGCCGTAGACCCACAGCGCGTCGTAGGCGGTGAAGGGCCACCAGGCGATGCTGTAGAGGCGCGGCAGCAGCGCCAGCACGATCAGCGCAAGCAGAATCTTCTCCAGGCCGGTCAAAGCTGCGGGCCCGGGTCCGGCCTGGATGGGTTGGCGGCGTTTGCGCCAGGCCAGCACAAGGCCGGGGATCGTCAGCGAGAGGACGCCGGCCAGTACGGGCTCCGGTTGCAGTCTGCCGGCCATGCCCAGCGGCAACATCCAGAGGGTGAGCAGCAGCGGCCCGAAGGCAGCGGCGAGCGCAATCACGCTTGTTCTCGAGGCCCAGGCATCGCGCGGCAGGACGACCAGGGCCCAGGGGATGCCGAGACCGGCGTATACCAGCAGAAGGCCCGGCAGGGGCGTCAGGCTGGCGCTCAACCAGTAGGGCAGGGACATGGGCCTGAAGCGCCGGCAGTCCGGCTCAATCGTCTGGCGGGCGCACGACGATCAGCAGATCGCCCTTGTCGACCGTCTGACCCTCGTGGCAGTTGATGCTTTCGACAGTCCCGCTGACGGGGGCCTGCAGTTCGTTCTGCATTTTCATGGATTCCAGGACGACCAGCGTATCGCCTTCCGCGACCGGCTGACCGGTCTCGACCGGCACCTGCACGATCAGGCCCGGCATGGGCGCGCTGACGTCGCCGGAACGCTTCAACAGGCCGCCGCTGCGTTGGGCCAGCATCATGGCGTGTTCGTCCAGCACCGTCGATTCGTAGAGGTGGCCGTTCATGAGCACGTCAAAATGGCCGCGCTCGCCGTCGATGACCACCTGCAGCGAGCGGTTGTTCATGATGATCGAATACAGCGAGGGGCCCAGCGACAGAAAATCGACCTGGCGCGGCTCGCCGTTGACAAGTAGCTGGCCCTCGTTGCCGACCTCGATTTCGAAGCGCTGGCCGTTGACCTCCGTGACGTACTTCATCGCTGCATGCGTTCCCATCGCCCGACCCACTTCCAGTTGCTGGTATCCCGCTCCGGCGCGGTGACGACCTGCGCGGCCAGCTGGCGCCGTCGATGGGCGAAGAGGGTGGCGGCGATGGCCGCCGTCTCGGTCTCGTTGCTGGTGGGGCTGCGATCGTAGGTCTTCATGTTGAAGCGTTCGTCGACGAAGCCGGTGTCGATGCGGCCAGCGATGAAGCTGAAGCTGTTGAGCAGGTTGAGGTGGAAGGGGATGTTGTGCTTGAGCCCCATGATGGTGTATTCGCCGAGGGCGCGGCGCATGCGCAACATGGCTTCGCCGCGGTCCTCACCCCAGCAAATCAGTTTGGCGATCATGCTGTCGTACCAGGGGGTGATCTCGAAGCCGGCGTAGACTCCGCTGTCCACGCGCACGCCCGGGCCGGTGGGCGTGATGAGCGTGGTGATGCGCCCGGTTGAGGGTATGAAATTCATGTAGGGGTCTTCGGCGTTGATGCGACACTCGATGGCGTGGCCGTAGGGCGTGTACAGGTTTTCCTCGCGCGTCATCGGGCGGCCGCGGGCGATGCGAATCTGCTCGCGCACCAGGTCTATGCCGGTGACCAACTCCGTTACCGGATGTTCGACCTGCAGGCGCGTATTCATTTCCAGAAAGTAAAAGTTCCGCTGGCGATCGACCATGCACTCGATCGTGCCGGCGTTGACATAGCCGACCGAACGCGCGGCGGCGATGGCCATGGCGCCCATGCGCTCGCGCAGGTCCCCGTCCATGAAGACCGAGGGCGCTTCCTCGACCAGTTTCTGGTGGCGCCGTTGAATCGAGCATTCGCGCTCGCCGAGGTGAATGGTGTTGCCGTGGGTGTCGGCGAGGATCTGAAACTCGATGTGGCGCGCGCCGGTCAGCAGGCGTTCCAGATAGACGTCGCCGTTGCCGAAGGCGCTGCTCGCCTCGCGGCGGGCGGTGGCCAGGGCGTCCTCAAAGTCTTCAGCCCGCAGCACCTTGCGCATGCCCACCCCCCCGCCGCCGGCGACGGCCTTGACCAGCAGGGGATAGCCGATGCGGTCGGCCTCGGCGCCCAGGTCCTCGTCGCGCAGGCCGGCCTCGCTGCCGGGAATCAGCGGCACGCCGTGGCGCGTAACGGCGCTGCGCGCGGCCTGCTTGTCGCCCATGGTGGCGATGGCGGAAGGCGGCGGCCCGATCCAGACCAGGCCCTCGTCCAGCACCTGTTGCGCGAAGTCCGCGTTTTCGGCGAGAAAGCCGTAACCGGGATGGATGGCATCGGCGCCGGTGCGGCGCGCGGCCTCGATGAGCGCGTCCATGCGCAGGTAACTGCTGGCGGGCGCCGGTTCGCCGACGTGAACGGCCTCGTCGGCGAAGCGCACGTGCAGGGCGGTGCGGTCGGCGTCGGACCAGACGGCGACGGTCGGGATGCCGAGGTCGCGACAGGTGCGGATGATGCGCACGGCGATTTCGCCACGATTGGCGATGAGCACCTTGTTGATGTTGGTCTGTTCGGCCATGGCGATTGCCTGACTAAAGCGGGATGTTGCCGTGTTTGCGCGGCGGGTTGGAATCGCGTTTGTTCTGCAGCACCTGCAGGGCATTGATGAGACGCGGTCGCGTCTGGGAAGGTTCGATGATGTCGTCGATGAATCCGCGCGCGGCGGCCACGTAGGGGCTGGCGAAGCGCTCGCGGTAGTCGGCCGCCAGTTCCGCCTTGCGCCGCGCCGGGTCCCCGGCCGTCTCCAGCTCCCGCCGGTGGATGATTTCGACCGCGCCTTCGGGCCCCATGACGGCGATTTCGGCGCTGGGCCAGGCGAGGTTGAGATCGCCGCGCAGATGGCTGCTGCTCATCACCAGGTAGGCGCCGCCATAGGCCTTGCGCGTGGTCACGGCCAGTTTGGGCACGGTGGCCTCGCAATAGGCGAAAAGCAGCTTGGCGCCGGAAGTGATGATGCCGCTGTGTTCCTGGTCGGTGCCGGGCAGGTAGCCGGGCACGTCGACGAAGGTGACGAGGGGAACGTTGAAGGCGTCGCAACTGCGCACGAAGCGGGCGGCCTTTTCGCTGGCGTTGATATCCAGCACACCGGCCAGAACCATGGGCTGGTTGGCGACGATGCCGACGCTGAAGCCGCCCAGGCGCGCGAAGCCGCAAATGATGTTGGCGGCGTAGTCCTGCTGGGTCTCGTAGAAGAGGCCGTCATCCACGATGCGGTGGATGATGTCCTTCATGTCGTAGGGCCGGTTGGCGTCAACCGGCACAATGCTGTCGAGCGCCGTGTCCGCCCGCAGGGGATCGTCGCTGCTGGCGACGAAGGGCGCGTCTTCCATGTTGTTCTGCGGCAAATAGCCCAGCAGTTCGCGCACCATCAGCAGGGCGTGGGTCTCGTCCTGGCCGACCAGGTGGCAGACGCCGCTGCGCGAGGCATGCACTGCCGCCCCGCCCAGTTCATCGAAGCTGACGTCCTCGTTCAGCACCTGGCGCACGACGTCGGGACCGGTGATGAACATGTAACTCGTGTCGCGCACCATGATGGTGAAGTCCGTCAGCGCGGGGCTGTAAACCGCGCCGCCGGCGCAGGGCCCCATGATGACGCTGATCTGCGGAATGACGCCGCTGGCGAGGGTGTTGCGCAGGAAGATTTCGCCGTAACCGCCGAGGCTGTCGACGCCTTCCTGGATGCGCGCGCCGCCGCTGTCGTTGAGGCCGATCACCGGCGCGCCGACTTTCATCGCCATGTCCATGATCTTGACGATTTTGGCCGCGTGGGCCTCGCTCAGGGTGCCGCCTATGACGGTGAAGTCCTGGGAGAAGACGTAGACCAGACGGCCGTCGATGGTGCCCCAGCCGGTGACCACGCTGTCGCCCGGCGTGCGCCGCTTGTGCATGCCGAAATCTGTGCTGCGGTGCTCGGCGAAGGCGTCCAGTTCGCGAAAACTGCCGGAATCGAGCAGGACGTCCAGTCGTTCGCGGGCCGTTTGCCGGCCGGAGTCGTGTTGGCGGCGAATGCGCTCCTCGCCGCCGCCCAGCTGGCTACGCTCGCGGCGTTGGCGCAGCAGGTCGATGCCGGATTTGCCATCAGGACTGGAAGTCATGTCCCCGGCTCCCGTCGGCTCTCCGTCCGGGTGCGAACCAGGACGAGCGCGGCCAGTAACAGCGCGAACAAAAGGACGGGCGTTCGGCCAGGGTGATAGTCAGCGCGAGCGAAAAACAGCAGGCGAAGGACGCCCGTTACAGCGTAAACCGTCAGCGCCTGCCACAGCCGCCGGGCCGGCAGCCCGCGCCACAGGTTAACGGCCAGCCAGGCGAAAATCAATGCCCACGCCAGCGTCACCACCAGCTCCAGCGGCAGGATGAGACTGAGTTGCGGAACGATTTCGGGAGGGATGTCGGTCAGTTGCTGCAGGGCGCCGAACTGCACCAGCAGCAGGACGAGAGCCAGCAGGGCATGGCGTGGCCTTCGCTTATCCATGGGCCCCGTACTGCGACGCCAGATCGCTGTAAAAGCCGGGGGGCATAGCGATGTTGGCGAAGGCGTCGAAACTGAGTTCGTGCAGCGGCAGGCCGAGGTAGGCCTGAATCTCGTCGAAGATGACGGCGTAACTCATG
>DAOUIB010000093.1:0-9366 GCA_034428275.1 Anaerolineae bacterium | reverse complement strand
GTGCGCCAGTTGTTGCAGGGCCGCAAAAAGGGTCTGCTTTTGTTCGGCTGAAATGCCGGTGGTCGGTTCGTCCAGGATGAGGGCCTTCACGCCCAGGGCCAGCAGACGAACGATCTCAAGTTGTTGCCGCAAGGCGATACTCATCCGTTCGACCGGCGCCTCGGCCTCAAGTTCAAAGCCCAGGTGTGCCGATGCCTCGTCAAGTTCCTCGCGTGCGGACTTCCAGTCCGGCAGCACCCTTTCAGGACGCCCGTAAACGAAATTCTCGAGCGTGGTGAAGGCGCCGACGTCCAGCGGGTCCTGTTGCAGCATGCCGATCCCTTCCAGGATGGCATCTTCTGGGCTGCTAAAACGCGAGGCCTTGCCGTCGACCAGAATGTCGCCATCGTCCGCCGGCTGATAGCCGGACAGTATTTTCATAAGCGTTGATTTGCCCGCGCCGTTTTCACCCAGTATGCCCGTGATGCGCCCGGCAGGAAACACGACGCTGATATCGTTGTTGGCGTGCACGGCGCCGAAGCGTTTGTGAATGTTGCGCAGTTCGATGTCCATCGTCATGAGGTCCCGTAGCGCAGGCCCAGGTCGTTGAGCCAGCGACGGTAGGCAATGGCCGTGCGGTCGGAGCGCAGGTGCAACTCCGACTGAAGGTCCAGCGGCAGCATCTCCGGTCGTTGCGATTCCACGATTGGCAGGTCCTGCAGCGCGATTTCGTCCTGAAAGGCCCGCAACTCCTCTTCCGGGGTGTCGTAGGAATGGTTCATCACCATCCACATCCACATCAGGCTGCTCAGCGGGTCCTGCGCAGTCACCATCAGGAGAATGGCGAAGCGCGGCCCCGGCGTTTCCTTGCGGAAGTAGGCCACCAGCGGGCGGTAGACCTCATAGGTGTAATTGACGACTTTGGCTTCGCCGCTGCCGTCAGGGTTGGGCTGGTAAATCAGAATGTCCCTGGCGCGAATTCCCGCATCGTCCGTCGTGACGTCATAGTCCGCTATGTCCGCGCGTTCGCGCACTCCCAGAATGTTTTCATGCACGAAAGGGAAGTGCGCCACGTCGAGGAAGTTCTCCACCATGCGCGGGCCGGCGGCCCTGAAGTGGTAGGGGCCGCATAGAATGCGGCGGAAACTCGAGTCTTCCCATTCGGGAAAGGGGGGCAGCGGCAAGCGTGGCTCTCCCAGGCAGACCCAGACAAACTCAAAATGCACGCAGGCGCGGTACTGGCGTACTTTGGCCCGCGGCGATGGCGTCTGGTCCGGATGCGCCGGCATGTACACGCATTGGCCCTCGGCGTTGTAGGTCCAGCCATGGTAGGGGCACATCAATTGCTCGCCATGCTGGACTTCACCCAGTGACAGGCGCGTGCCGCGGTGGAGGCAGAGGTCCTGCCAGGCCAGGACCTGGTCGCCGGCGCGCCAGATCACGATGTCTTCGCCCAGCAGGCGCGCTCCAACCACGCCCTTGTCGTCAAGTTCCCGGGCGGGCAACACAGCGTGCCAGTCATGCAACAGGACCGGGTCGTCAATCATGGTTTATCCCGTCAGAGCCAGACAGTTGTCGGTCAGTCGTCAGAATGTAACACAGAGCCGCCTGCGACAAAAAAGCGGGGTGCCCTTGCAGACACCCCGCCAAATCGAAACCCGCTGGTTATTCGCTGGCGCCGATCATGCCTTCAAGCAGTTGCGGCACGAACCAGATGTCCAGCAGCGGGACGGCTTCGCCCTCTGCGGCCAGCTCGGTACCATCCTGCAGGTTCAGCGGCCCTTCCCAGAGGTAGATTGATTCCACGCCCATGTCCTGGGCGCTCATGTAGTCGGCCAGCGCGCCCTGGAACTCATCCAGGTCGGCCGCGATGTCTTCCGGCATGCCCGTCCCGCGCAGGTAGCCGCTGGTGGAGGTGTCCGGATTGTTGATGTCCATCCAGTCCAGCCCCAGCCATTGCCAGGACTGTTCCCAGCTGCCATCCTGAACGCTGTTGACGACGTCCAGGTAGGCGGGACCCCAGTTGTAATAGGCCACGCCAAGGCAGGCCTCGGGCGCTTCGTCGCAGCCGCCGGCGTTGCCATAGGGAATGGCGAAGGTGCGGTTACCCTCGCTGGCCCGGCGACCGGCCACCTGAATGGCCTCGGTGGTGTCAATGCCGGAGATGACGACGTCGGCGCCATTGTCGAAGAACTCATTGGCGACCTCTGTCGGGTCCAGCGTGAAACCGGGGATATGGAACCAGAAGCCAATCCAGGTCACGGTGAATTCCAGGTCCATGCCCATGTCGGCCTTGTAGGTGTTCCAGCAGTGGCGCGCGCCCAGGTAGGAGGAAGCCGCCAGCCGCCGTGTCTCCGGGTCGATCAGGGCGCCGAGGTAACCGATCTTGCCCGTCTCGGAAGCCAGCGCGGCCGAGCAACCCGCCAGCAAACGCGGCACTTCCATCAAGGTGTTGAAGTTGCCGACATTGGACGGTGCATCCCCGTGAAGTACGTTACTGCCGGTGATGTTGACGAAGACGACCTCGGGGAAGGCTTCCGCAACGCCGTTGGTGTCCTGTTCAAAGGAAGCCGACGTGGTGAAAATAACCTCCGCCCCGCTGTCAACCATCTCGGTGACCACGTCCATGAGCGTGGCTTCGGGCGTGTCCGCCTCGTTCAGGCTTTCGAAAAACAGCATGGTCGCGTTTTCGTTGTTGGCCTCGACGTACTGGCCCGCCTCAAAGTGAGACTGGCTCCAGCCGCGATCGTTTTTGGGTCCGACCAGCACGACGCCATAGAAGATCTCGTCCTGGGCGATCGCCGGCAACGCCAGCATTCCGAACAGGGTGCATACCATTAGCACAAAGGCTGTTTTGCGGAACATGGGCCCTTCCTCATTTGCATGTCGACGCGTCAAGTTTAGCACTTAGCGGGAATTCAACAAACCGACAATCCGCCACATCTGTTGACGACTCGCGACACGATTGGTCATTCAGCTCACCGAGAATCCGCCGTCCACGGACAGGGTGACGCCATGCACCATGTCCGCGGCGTCGCTAAGCAGCCAGCCCACTGCTTCGGCAACCTGTAGCGGTTGGGCGAAGCGGCCGAGCGGTATGCGCGCCAGAACGGGGCCGCTCTTCGCGGGGTCGCCCCATGCCATTTCACCCATGGGCGTGAGCGTGACCGTCGGATTCACGGCGTTGACGCGGATGTTGTGCGGCCCCAGCTCCAGCGCCATCATGCGCGTCAACTGGTCAAGCGCGCCCTTTGAAGCGCAGTAGGAGGTGTGGTCCGCCAGCGCGCGCGTTGACGCCTGGCTGGAGAGATTGACGATCGCGCCTCCCCTGCCCTGCCCAATCATGCCGCGGGCGATGATCTGGGAGACTATAAGGACGCCCCGCACGTTGACGGCCATCACGTCGTCGAAGGCCTCTACCGATACGTCCAGGAAGGGCTCGAGAATCGAAATGCCGGCGTTGTTGACCAGAAGCTCAACATCTCCCGCAGCGGCGAGCGCTTCCCGCGTGGCGGCGACGTCGCCGAGGTCCACGCAAATCGTGTCGCAACCGGTCTCTTCCTGCAGCGACACCAGGTCCGCTTCTGTCCGGCTGAGCGCCAGCACCGAGGCGTTGCAGTCAACCAGATAGCGCGTGATCTCGCGGCCGATGCCCTTGCCCGCTCCGGTCACCAGCGCGCGCCTGCCGTTGAAGTCCGGTTTCATGGTACATTTCCCGCTGCACACAGCCTGGGTGGCATTGTACCTGCACGACCCCGGGTCTGACAGGAGGGCGCAGCGATGCTCAATCTTGAACGCGTTGCCGCTTACCGGCGCGACGGATACGCTCTGCTCGAGGGCGTGTTTTCTCCACGTGAAGTCGCCGCAATGTTGCGTGCGGTCGAAAGCGGAGAACGGGTGGCCGGAAACGTTTCAGGTCCCGCCGATTCCGGCGGGCGCAAGTCCAGTCTGTCTCTCTGGAGTGAGTTGGGCGACGATATCTGGGCAGCCGTTTCGACCAGTCCCCGCATCGTCAACAACATTCGGGTCTTGCTGGGGGAGGAAATCAGTTTCTTCCATGGCAAGGTCATGCACAAGGAGGCCCGCACTGGCGGCCAATGGGAGTGGCACCAGGACTATGGTTACTGGTACGACCAGGGCTTCGTGTTTCCGCGGCTCATGAGCGCTTTTGTCGCGCTTGACCCGGCCACGCGGGAAAACGGTTGCCTGCAGGTGCTGCGCGGCTCTCACCAACTGGGCCGTCTTTCCCATGGCCGCGTCGGGGAGCAAACCGGCGCTGATGAGGAGCGCATGTCCCTCATTGAGGCACAATTCGAACGGGTATACTGCGAAATGGCGCCCGGCGACGCGCTCTTTTTCCACTGCAACCTGTTGCACGCGTCAGGGCCCAATGAGTCCGACAGGCACCGGCGGGCATTCATCATGTGCTACAACGCCCTGGCCAACCCGCAACTGGGCAACCCGGGTCGGACGGGCTTGCCACCCTGCCCCGTCAGTGAGGACAAGGCCATCCTGCGTTACGCACTGGAAGACAAGGCGCCCTGATCGAGGACGCCTTCGGTCGTCTCCAGGATCAATTGATCCACGACGTACAGCAGGGCTTCGCTTTCCTCGGCGCCTTCCTGCATCGCGCTTCGCCACCTGGCGAGTTGCCTGTCTGCACTGGTGCCGTTGCGCAACAGGGTCGGCAGGTATTCAACATCCTTGCGCGTTCCCAGATCGTCCAGCACGGGATCGACCAGTTCAAGAATTTCGTTCGCCAGCGAACGCACCGGCACTTCTTCTTCCTTGCCAAAGTCGACCAGCTTGCCATCGATGCCGTAACGCCCGGCGCGCCATTTGTTTTCGAGGATTAACAGTGACTGGTATTCGCGCCAGCTGCAGTTTTGCTCCCGCAGTTTTACCAGCAATGACACGATGGACTGGATTAACGCGACGATGCACAGGGCTTCATCAATGCGCGTGCAAATGTCGCAGACGCGCACCTCGAGCGTTCCCAGCCCGACCTGTGGCCGTACGTCCCACCAGATGCGCGTGGCGTCCACTTCCTCGGAGTGCTTGTCCTTGGATTTGCCGAGCGAGCCCACCTTGCCAAAGAGGTTGATCATGGCGCGGTATTCGCTGAAGGACCCGAAGGCCGGCGGCACGCCGGTGCGAGGCAGGCTCTTCATAATGATGCTGCGATAGCTTTTCAGACCGGAATCCATGCCGGCCCAGAAGGGTGAACTGGTGGAAAGGGCCAGCAAATGCGGCAGGAAATAGCGAATCTGGTTCATGACGTCGACGAGCAATTCCAGCGCTTCGGGCGATTTGCCAAAGCCAATGTGGACGTGCATGCCGAAGACGAGTTGTGTGCGCACCGCGGTCTGCAGGTTCATTTGCAGTTCCTGGTAGCGCTCGCCCCGGCTGACCACCTGGTCCTCCCAGCGGGAGAAGGGATGGGTGGAGGCCGCCAGGATCTTGTACCCGCTCTCTTTGGCGAGGCCGGCGACCGTCCCGCGCAGGCGCACCAGTTCCTGGCGCACTTCCGTCACGTCGCGGCAGACCTCGGTCGCTACTTCCAGTTGGGAGCGCAGCATTTCCGGCTTGAGTTGCTCTCCCAGAAGTGAGCTGCCGGAGGCTTCCAACGCTTCAAAGTGAGGCGTAAGTTCTCGCGTCTCCGGATCGATAATCTGATACTCTTCTTCGACGCCCAGCGTGAGCGGCACCTTGATCATGGCAGTTGCTCCTTGTGCCCCGGTATTTTTGCAGGAACAAGCCCTGAACCCGCATCAGTTTCACAGGTCCTGGTAGGCAGGTTCGGTGAGGAACGGTGTCATGGAGTTCGCGCGAATCATGTCATCAAACAAATCGCGTGCACGCCCGTACACGCCCCCTTCGAAGCGCGCCTGACCCACTTCGGCGCGAATGGTTTCCATTTCTTCTGCCAGCAGTTGTCGGTACAGGGCTTCATCAAACCTGCGCCCGTCTTCCAGGCGGACGCCGTGATGCAGCCATTGCCAAATCTGGGCCCGGCTGATTTCGGCCGTAGCGGCATCTTCCATCAATGAATAAAGCGGCACACAACCGTTGCCGCCGAGCCAGGCCTCCAGGTACTGGATGCCGACTCGCAGGTTGAGACGTACTCCGTCTTCCGTGATGCTGCCCTCGCAGGCCGTCAGCAGGTCTGCCGCGCTGACGTCGACGTCCTCGCGCTGCCGCTCTATCTGGTTCGATTGCGGCATCAGCTCATCGAAAATGTCCTGCGCCACGCCGATGAGGCCCGGGTGGGCCACCCAGGTGCCGTCGTGGCCATCCTGCACCTCGCGCAGCTTGTCCTGCCTCACCTTTCCCAGCGCCTGTTCGTTGGCGACCGGGTCATTTCGAATCGGGATCTGGGCGGCCATGCCACCCATGGCATGAATGCCGCGCCGGTGGCAAACGCGTATGACGTTGAGCGTGTAGTTGCGCATGAAGGGCACCGTCATCGTAACCTGGGCGCGGTCCGGCAGGATGAAGTCGGGATTCTTGCTGAAGGTCTTGATGTAGCTGAAGATGTAGTCCCAGCGACCGCAATTCAGTCCACCGGAGTGCTCGCGCAGTTCGTAAAGGATTTCCTCGGTCTCAAAGGTCGCCTGGATCGTCTCAATGAGAACCGTGGCGCGGATGCTGCCCCGGGGAATCGCCAATGCATCCTGAGCGCTGTTGAACACGTCATTCCAAAGTCGCGCCTCAAGGTGGCTTTCCAGTTTGGGAAGGTAGAAATAGGGCCCGCTGCCACGGTCGAGCAACTCTCGCGCGTTGTGATAGAAAAACAGGCCAAAGTCGAAAAGCCCGCCGGGAACCGGCGCACCTTCTACCAACATGTGTTTCTCGTCGAGATGCCAGCCACGAGGCCGCACGAGCAGCGTCGCCGTTGCATCGTTCAACTGATAGAAGCGACCGTCCGGGTTGGTGAAAGTGATCGTGCGGCGAACGGCGTCGTGCAGGTTTTGCTGTCCTTCCACCATGTTCGACCATGTTGGCGCATTGGCGTCTTCGAAATCTGCCATGAAGACCCGCGCGCCGCTGTTCAGCGCGTTGATCACCATCTTGCGCTCGGTCGGCCCGGTGATCTCGGTGCGACGGTCAAGCAGATCGTCAGGGACAGGTGCAACCTGCCATGCGCTTTCGCGTATATGGCGCGTTTCCGTCAGAAAGTCGAGGCTTTCTCCGGCGTCGATTCTTGCCTGTCGCACCCGTCGCGCCTGCAGCAGGTCGTTGCGGCGATCTCTGAATTGCCGCGCCAAATTCGCCACAAAGGCGACGGCGCCGGCCGAGAGCATGTCCTCGCAACCCTGCGGACATTCCGCGATGAATTCTATTCCTGTGCTGGAATCTGTCATTTCTCCCTCAATTCCGGCGCCTGGCTTCAAAGTGGCGTCAGCCGACCATCATGCCAATCAGGTGTACAGGGCTCCGTGGCGGAAATCAGTTCCGGCGCATCCTGAATATCCCGCAGGATGCTGGCCGATACCTGCACGGTTTCCAGATCCAGGGTGCTGCCGATGCGCACCACCCGCGCGGATTCGCGATCCTCGGGATTCTTGCGGAACACGTGGCGCAGGGCCATGTCTATGGTCTGTTCATCGTCTTCATAGACCATGGGCAATTTTCCGCGCAACAGGCCGCCACTGGTGAATACATTCAGATTAGTCAGGGGCAAGTCGATCTTCTCGAAGAGACGACGGGTCATGAAATCTGCCAGCCCGACGCCCGTCGCGTTGCCGTGCGTCGCCTCCGTAAGGTCCAGCACGACGATGGCACGGACCCGTGGCGTTTCAGGCTCCGCTTCGCCTTCCATCATCCAGCGACCGATAATGTTCGTGTCCATTCCGGCGCCACTGATTTCCTTGCCCATGCGGTCAATGACGAGCAGATCGATGTCATCTACCGGCAATCGCGGCATGAGTTCACGTGAGCGTTGCAACATGCATTGCTCGCCGGCGACCAGGTCGTCCGCGCCAAAAACCTTGAGTTCAACCGGTCGGTGGTAGCCGTCTTCGATGGTCGCCACCCCTGCCAGCAAATTGACCTGTTGCAGCAAGGCCCTCCCAATCTGCGGCATCATCTCCCGCAGGCCCGGCACGCCGAACCTGTGGATCCAGGCGGCGCCCCTTTCCTTGCCCAGGCCAATGGCCAACATCTTGAGCAGGCCGCTTTCATGCGGACCGTGGAAATCTGTATGCACCTTGATGCGATTGGCGACGATCAGGGCGTCCGCTTCGGCCACGTTGCGGTCAAGGTGCAGGGGCCAACCCTGCTCCGTCTCGCCGACCACGACCACGTCCATGGTCGCCCGCAACGGACAGCCGACTCTGTCCTCCGTCACACCCAGGCCGGCCAGGACCTCCAGTTGCCCTTCGGCCGTCGCGCCGCCGTGGCTTCCCATCGCCGGCACGATGAAGGGGTTACCTCCGGAGTCCCTTACGAGACGCGCCAGACAGGCAGCGATGTCATCGATACGGGCAACGCCACGACTGCCGATGCCAATGGCTACGTTCTTGCCCGCTGCCTGCGAGGCAAGGCCTCTCTCGCGCCAGGCGCTCTCCAGGGCCTGCTCAATGTCAACGGGATCGCCTGCGGGCAAATGACGTTTGATTGTACTGAGGGCTGGCAGGACTGACCTTCGCGCTTCAATCATGGCGAGAATTATAACCCCTACGCAGGAGTTTTCAATTCCCTGGGAATGACCGGCAGGCAGGCGCTGGCCGTCCGAAGCATCCTTCGCTACAGTCAAACGGCAGAAATCGTGCCCCGCCCGCGGCTATTGAGGAGCGTTCGATGGACCTGGAACTGAGTGGCAAGGTAGCGGTTATCACCGGTGGCAGTGTCGGCATCGGACTGGCCATCGCCAGGGGCCTGGCTGCCGAAGGCGTCCATTTGGCGCTTTGCGCCCGCAACGACGAGCGCCTGGCGGCTGAAGCCCGTGCAATCCGGGACGACTTCAGTGTGGACGTGCTGGACGTCGCCGCGGACGTGGCCAATCCGTCTGACGTGGACAGACTGGTCGCTGCCATCGAGGCCCGCTTCGGTGGCGCCGACATTCTCATCAACAACGCCGGCACCGGCAGCGAGGAGAAGATTCTGGAGGCGGAGGACGATCGCTGGCAATACTACTGGGACCTGCACGTCATGGCGGCGGTGCGCCTGGCCCGCGCCCTGGCGCCCACCATGATCGAGCGCGGCGGCGGCGTGGTCCTCAACAACGCCTCGATTTGTGCGACGCAACCACTCTACTACGAGCCGATCTACAACACGACGAAGGCGGCCCTGGTAATGTTCTCCAAGTGCCTTGCCAATGAGCTCATCCCCCACAACATCCGGGTCAATACCGTCAACCCGGGTCTGGTGCGCACGCCAGACTGG
>DAOUIB010000092.1:0-5173 GCA_034428275.1 Anaerolineae bacterium | reverse complement strand
GGGGCCGTGGAGGCGGCGCGCGCGGAGGGGCTGCCGGTCACGGCCGACATGTACAGCTACACCTACTCCGGCACCGGCCTCGACACCTGCATTCCGCCCTGGGCGCACGAAGGGGGCATCACGGCCCTGATCGGGCGCCTGCGCGACCCGGACATCCGCGCCCGCCTCGTCGCCGAGATGACGCAGCCGGGCGGCGACTGGGAGAACCGGGCCCTGATGCTGCCGCCGCAGAACATCCTGCTGGCCGGCCTGCGCAAACCCGAAATGCAGTCCCTGCAGGGGAAGACCCTGGCCGAAATCATGCAGGAGCGCGGCAGCGACTCCGCCGCCGAAACGCTGATCGACCTGATCATCGAGGACGACAGCCGCATCTTCACCATGTACTTCGCCATGGACGAGGACAACCTGCGCCGCCAGGTGAGCTTGCCCTGGGTCAGTTTCTGCTCGGACGCCGAGTCGCAGGCGCCGGAGGGAGTCTTCCTCAACAACATCCCGCATCCGCGGGCCTACGGCTCCTTCGCCCGCGTGCTCGGCAAGTACGTGCGTGACGAGGGCCTGCTCACCCTGGAAGAGGCCGTGCGCAAACTGAGCGGCTTCCCGGCGCAGAACCTGAAGCTGCGCGGGCGCGGTCTGCTGCGGCCGGGTTACTTCGCCGACGTGGTGGTCTTCGACCCGGCGCGCGTGCAGGACCACGCCACGCCGCAGGACCCGCACCGCTACGCCAGCGGCATGCAGCAGGTCTTCGTCAACGGCCGGCAGGTGCTGCGCGACGGCGAGCATACGGGCGCGCTGCCCGGCCAGGTCCTGCGCGGCCCTGGCTGGACCGGCTGGCGCTGAAACGACCCGCGGAGGCGGATTCTGGTATGATGCGCGCCAGGAAGGACTGCCGCCCCGGGGTCCCGTCGCAGACGCGAAGGCGGAAAAGGGAGTGAGCGATGCGGGTCAACGTGGGCCTGGCGCAGATGGCCCCGAAACTCGGCGATCTGCAACACAACCTGGAGACGCATCTGGCGCTGGCGGAGCGCGCGCGCGACGCGGGCGTCGACCTGCTGGTCTTCCCCGAACTTTCGCTGACCGGTTACCAGGTGATGGACCTGGTGCCGGAGCTGGCCATGCAGGCCGACGCGCAGGACGCGACCTTTCGCGCCCTGCTGGGCGCCAGTCGCGACCTTGCACTCGATCTGGTCGTCGGCTTCGTGCACGTGGACCGGCGCCAGCGCTTCACCATCGCCCAGGCCTGGCTGTCCGGCGGCAAGTGCCTGCACGTGCACCACAAGCTCTACCTGCCGACCTACACCCTGTTTGACGACGGTCGATACTTCGCCCGGGGCGAGCGCGTACGGGCCTTCGAGACGCGTTTCGGCCGCGTCGGCATGCTGATCTGCGAGGACTTCTGGCACCTTTCGGCGCCCTGGCTGCTGTGGATGGACGGCGCCGACCTGCTGGTCTTCGCCAACAGCAGCCCCACGCGCGGCATCAGCAGCCGCGAGGGCGGGCGCCTGACCGTGGCGCGCTGGGTGGAACTGATGAACCAGGCCTGCGCCAGCACCTTCACCAATTACGTCATCATGTGCAACCGCGTGGGCTACGAGGACGGCAAGAACTTCTGGGGCGGCTCGCTGATCGCCAACCCGGAGGGCGAGTTGCTGGCCCAGGCGCCCTACTTCGAGGAGACCCTGCTGCTGCAGGAGATCGACCTCAACCAGCTGCGGCGCACCCGCGCCCACATGCCGTTGCTGCGCGACGAACGGCCCTATCTCGTGCAGCGCGAACTGGCGCGCATTCTGGACAAGGAGCGCGAGTGAGCGAGGCCAGACGCCCCAACCTGGCGGGCAGCAATGCCGGCATGCGCCTGGTGGCGCAGTGCGGCCTGCTGAAGCGCGGCGACGAGGCGCGCCTGCAGGACTTCATGCGCAGCGGCTACACGGAGGCCGCGTTACAGGATTGCGCCGCCGATGAACGACTGGCGGCGCTGCGGGCGGACCAGGCGCGTTACGGCCCGCTGAAGCCGATGCAGGTGCTGGCGCTGGAGAAGCATCACGCGCTGGTGCTGATGCAGGCGCAGGGCAGCGGGGCCTACCTGCTCTGCGAGATGCGGGTCGAGGAGGACTACCCCCACCGCATCACGGCCTTCAGTCAGCGGGTGATGGGGGAGGAAAGTCAACCGGGGCAGGCAGACGCGTAGTCGAGCTCCCCCAATTTGCAGGTCTGCCACAGTCCACTCATTCCAGGAAATGGAAACGCCGCCGGCCGGATTCATCCGGCGTTTGTCGCAGTCCGGGCGCCGCGCTATGCTGATTGCAAGGGCAGCCAGGGTGGCTGCCGGCCTTGCGTACAGGGATGCAGACCATGTCCTTCGTCGACAGAATCGACCCGGAAGTCGCCCACGCCATTTATGAGCACCCGCCCGAGCGCTATATCGCCATCGGCGACGATCCGCCCCTGGCGCGCGAGATGACCCTGGCGAGCAACCTCGAAATGCGCGCCAGCCTGCCGCCCACGGAGGTCACGATCGAGGAAACCGCGATCCCCGGCCCGGATGGCGATGTTCCCGTGGTGATTTACCAGCCGCCAGGTCCCGCGCCGCGCGGGGGCCTGCTCTGGCTGCACGGCGGCGGCTACATCGTGGGCCTGGCCCGCGACGACGCGCGTTGCATCGAGTTCGCCGAGGTCGTCGGCTGCACGGTCGTCTCGGTCGATTATCGTCTGGCCCCGGAAGCGACCTACCGGGAAAGCGTCGCCGACAGCTTCGCCGCGCTGCAGTGGATGGTCGCCAATGCCGACGATCTGGGCATTGATACCGCCCGTGTCGCCATCGGCGGCGGCAGCGCGGGCGGCGGCCTGAGCGCCGGCCTGGCGCTTTACAACCGCGACCACGGCGGCCCCGACCTCGCGTACCAGTTGTTGATCTATCCCATGATTGACGACACGCATGACACGCCTTCGGGACACGAGGACACCTGTCCGACGGTCTGGAACCGGGAGGTGTCTTTCAAGGCCTGGAAGATGTATCTTGGCGACGAGTACGGCAGTGACCAGGTCTCACCCTATGCGGCGGCGACGCGCGCCAAAGACCTGACGGGACTGCCGCCGGCCCTGGTCGTCGTCGGGACCCTGGACCTGTTCCGCGACGAGAACATCGACTACGCCCAACGCCTGATGGCCGCCGGCGTGCCGACCGACCTGCTGGTGTACGCCGGCATGTTTCACGGCGTGGAGATGCTGGTCATGGACGCCGTGGCCAGCGTGCGAATGAGAGAGGGCTATCTCTCTGGATTGAAGAGCGCTATCGGCTGAACGAAAGCGCTCCGGATTGCTCGCAAGAACTGAGTTGTCCCTGCATTGAGGTGAGACCTAAGACATGAAAACAGGCGCCGTATTCCCCCAGACCGAGAGCGGCACGGACGTCGCCGCGCTGCGCAATTACGTGCAGACCGTCGAGTCGCTGGGCTGCGACTATCTGCTCTGCTTCGATCACGTACTGGGCCACCGGCCGGCCGACATGGCGGCCTGGCCCGGCCCCTACACCGACGGTCATTCCTTCCACGAAATCCTGACCTTCTTCGCCTGGGCCGCGGCCATCACCGAGCGCATCGATTTCTTCACCGGCATCGTGATTCTGCCGCAGCGCCAGGCGCAGCTGGTCGCCAAGCAGGCCGCCGAAATCGACATCCTCTCCGGCGGACGCCTGCAGCTGGGCATCGGCATCGGCTGGAACCAGGTGGAGCTGGAGGGCATGGGCATGAACTTCGGCGACCGCGGCCGCCGCGCCGAGGAGCAGATCAAACTGATGCGCGCGCTGTGGACGCAGGACCTGGTCGATTTCGACGGGCAGTATCACCAGTTGCGCCAGACCGGCATCAACCCGCTGCCGGTGCAGCGCCCCATCCCCGTCTGGATCGGCGGTTACGCCGACGTCGTGCTGCGCCGCGCCGCGCGCCTGGCGGACGGCATGCTGCCCGGTTCCGACCTGGCCGAGGGCCGCTCGCGCGTGCCGCGCCTGCGCCAGTACCTGGCGGACGAAGGGCGCGACCCCGATGACTTCGGCATTAACGTCTGGCTCAACGCCGGTGAAATCGAGCGGGCGCAGTGGGGCGACTTCGTCGGCGAATGGACCGAACTGGGCGCGACGCACATCGCGCTGGACACCATGAACGCCGGCTGCGAGTCGCTGTCGCAGCATCTGGCGCTGGTGGAAGAGTTCGTCTCGGCCTTCGGGAGCGCGTAGGCACGATGGGCGGCGGGGTGCTGGCGCGGCTCTCCATCGACACGGACCTGGCGACGCGCATTCTCTGCGGCTTCATCCGCGACCAGACGCAGAAGGCGGGTCTGCCGCGGGCCGTCGTCGCGCTCTCCGGCGGCATTGACTCGGCGCTGTCGGCGACGCTGGCGGCGCGCGCCCTGGGGGCGGAGAACGTGCTGGCCATACGCATGCCCTGGCGCGACTCCTCGCCGGGCAGTCTGGCGGACGCCGACCTGCTGATCGAGGCCCTCGGCCTGCCCGCCTTGACCGTCGAGATCACGCCCATGGTGCTGCCGCTCTTCGATCGCTTTCCGGAGATGGACCGGCGTCGTCGCGGCAATATCATGGCGCGGCAGCGCATGATCGTGTCCTACGACCAGTCGGTCGCCTGGGGCGGGCTGGTGATGGGCACCAGCAACAAGACCGAGTTCCTGTTGGGATATTCCACCATCTATGGCGACAGCGGCGTCGCCCTGCAGCCGATCGCCGACCTCTACAAGGCGCAGGTGCGGCAACTGGCGGCGGCGCTGGACCTGCCGCCGTCGATCCTCGACAAGGCCCCCTCGGCGGACCTGTGGGAGGGCCAGACCGACGAGGACGAGCTGGGCTTCACCTACGACGCTGTCGACCAGGTGCTTTATTTGCTGGTGGACGAGCGCTACGTGGTCGACGAAGTCGTGGCAGAGGGCTTTGACCGGGATTTTGTCGCGGAGGTCTGGCGCCGCGTCAAGGCCAACCACTACAAGCGCACCATGCCCAACATTGCGCGGCTGAGCAACCGCGCCCTCGGCCACGACTTTCTTTACCTGCGCGACTGGGTGGGGTAGGGCGTCGCCGCTGGCAGTTTTGCGGCCCTCACGCCAAACCCTTTCCCGCTCAGTCGCGGGAGCCCTTCCCTCAGGGAGAGGGGCTTCCTGTTTGTCCAGCACC
>DAOUIB010000091.1:0-3009 GCA_034428275.1 Anaerolineae bacterium | reverse complement strand
ATCGGCCAGTCTCACAAACGGGTCGATGCGCGGGACAAGGTGACCGGGGCCGCGCTCTATCCCGGCGACATCGACATGGACGGTCAGCTGTGGATGAAGATTCTCTACAGCGACCGGCTGCACGCCAGGGTGCAGGGCATCGATTGTCGGACGGCGCTGGCGCTGCCGGGCGTGCACGCGGTGTTGACGGCCGCCGACGTGCCTGTCAACGAATACGGTCTGGTAATCATGGACCAACCTGTACTCTGCGGTCCGGGCAGCGATATACCGGGCAGCAACGTGGTGCGCTGTTACGCGGACATGGTCGCTGCCGTCGTCGCCGACAGCGAGGACCTGGCGGCCAGGGCGGTCGGCCTGCTGGAGGTCGACTACGAGGACCTGCCCGCGGTCACCGATCCCGAACTGGCGATGCAGCCGGGTCAACCGCAACTGCACGCCGATTCCCCGAACAACGTGCTCTGCCACTATCGCATCCGTCATGGCGATCTGGAGGCCGGACGCGCCGCGGCCGAGGTCGTGGTCGAGGGCGAATACGCCACCGGCTGGCAGGAGCACGCCTACTTGCAGCCCGAGGCCGGCCTGGGCTACATCGACGGGGAAGGACGGGTCACCGTGGCGGTGGCCGGCCAGTGGGCGCACGAGGAGCAGGAGGCGATCGCCCATGCCCTGGCCCTGGCGCCGGATCGCGTGCGGGTCATCCATCCGGCGATCGGCGGCGCCTTTGGCGGTCGCGAGGACATGTCGGTGCAAATCGTGCTGGCCCTGGCCGCCCAACGCACGGGACGCCCCGTGAAGATCATCTGGAGCCGCGAGGAATCGATTCTCAATCATCACAAGCGGCACCCGATCACGGTCCGCGCCCGCTGGGGCGCCACCCGCGAGGGGAAGCTGGTCTTCGCCGAGACCAGCGTCATTGGCGACGCCGGCGCCTACAACTACACCAGCAACAAGGTGATGGGCAACGCCAACCTGACGGTCAGCGGGCCCTACGTCATCCCCAATTGCCATATCGACACCTGGGGGGTCTACACCAACAACATCCCCTGCGGCGCCTTTCGCGGCTTCGGCGCGCCCCAGGGTCTTTTCGCCGCCGAGGGCCAGATGAACCGCCTGGCCGCAGCGCTGGACATGGACCCGCTGGAGATTCGCCTGCTGAATTGCATCGGCGAGGGCGACCCCTTTGTGACCGGCGAGCCCTTCCCGCCGGGAGTCTCCATGCCGGAGGTGTGGCGCGCCTGCGGCCGGGAAAGCTTCTGGCGCGAGTGCGCCGACGGCAGCTGGACCCTGCAGCCTTCATCGCAGGACCCCGGGCGCCCCTGGCTGCGACGGGGCAGGGGCATCGCCGGCGGCTTCAAAAACATCGGCTTCAGCTTTGGTTTTCCGGAACGTTGCGACGCGACCGTGGAACTCCGCGGCGGCCCGGAAATCGAGGAGGTCGTCCTGTACCACGCCGGCTCCGAGGTGGGCCAGGGCGCCCATACCGCCTTCCGCCAGATGGTCGCCGATGCGGTCGGCGCGCCCGTCGAGCGCGTGCGCATGGTGCTGGCCGACACGGCGACCAGCGGCACGTCGGGCAGCGCTTCGGCCTCGCGCCTGACCTTTATGGCCGGCAACGCCATTCGCGGCGCGGCGGAACTCGCGCTGCGCAAGTGGGAGGACGAGGAACGCCCGGCCGTGGCCGACTATACCTATCGCCCGCCGAAGACAACCGCGCTGGACCCGCAGACCGGCCGCGGCCGCCCCAATTTCGCCTATGGCTACGTGGCCCAGGCGGTGGAAGTCGAGGTCGATCTTGAGACCGGCCTGGTGCGCTTGCTGCAGGTGATCTCCGCCAACGACGTGGGGCGCGCCATCAATCCCGAGCAGATCGTCGGTCAGACCGAAGGGGCAATCGTCCAGGCGCAGGGCTATGCCCTGATGGAAAACCTGCAGGCGCAGGATGGCCGCATCCTCAACCCATTTCTCTCCACCTACCTGATTCCCACGGTGCTGGACGTGCCGGAGCAGGTCAGGACCGTTTTGCTGGAGACGCCGGACCCGCAAGGTCCCTGGGGCGCGCGGGGGATGGCTGAAATGCCCTTCCTGCCGCTGGCGCCGGCGATTGCGGCCGCCATCCTTGACGCGACCGGCGCCCGGGTCGACCGCTTGCCCATGACTCCGGAACGCGTGCTGCAGGCGCTGGAGGCCGGCGGGGGACAGGGCTCGTGAAGCGGCGTGGGTCCACCCGGCCATGAAACTGCAGCAGGCGCTGGGAATCGTCCGCGGTGACGTGGTCAGCTTCATCGGCGCGGGCGGCAAGACCAGCGCGCTCATCAATCTGGGGCATGAACTGGTCGCGCAGGGCTGGCGCGTCGCCGCGACCACGACCAGCGGCATCGCGGCGGAAGAACTGGAACTCATGCCCTGGGCCCTGACTCCGGGCGAAGGCCGCGGCATGCTCTCGCTGGCGCTGGATGAGGCCGGCATGGTGTTCATTTACGATCGCATCCGCGGCGGACGCGTCAGCGGGCCGTCGCCGGATTTTGTCTCCGGTCTACTGGACAGCGTCGATTCGGACGTATTGCTGGTGGAGGCGGACGACGCCGGGGGCCTGCCCTTCAAGGCGCCCTGCGCCGGCCAACCCCGCGTCCCGCCCGAGACCTCGCTGGTGGTGCCGATGGCCTCGGTCAGCGTGCTGGGGCAGCCCCTGGACGACGCCCACGTGTACAACCCACAGGCCATGATGGCGCGCTACGGCTTCAATGAGGGACAACGCGTGAAATCGCCCTGGGTGGCCCAGGTGATGCGCGACTCGCGCCTGGGGCTGGCGGGCATTCCGGACAGGGCGCGCGTGGCCGTTCTGCTCAATCAGGTGCGCGCGCAGGGCATCCAGCGGGCGCGGGCCCGTCTGATCGCGCGCCTGATTCTGCGATCGCCACGGGTGGAGCGCGTGGCCATTGGCTCGGTGCGCGGCAGCGACCCCGTCCACGAGGTGCAGCAGCCGGTGGCCGCCATCATATTGGCGGCGGG
>DAOUIB010000090.1:0-1804 GCA_034428275.1 Anaerolineae bacterium | reverse complement strand
AGGCGGCCATACAGCGCTGGGTCGACAGCAGCCTTAGCAAGACCTGCAACGTCCCGGCCGACTACACGGTGGAGCAGGTCGAGGAACTCTACCAGTACATGTACGACCTGGGCTGCAAGGGCGGCACGATTTACCGCGACGGCAGCCGCGACGAGCAGGTGTTGATGCTGGCCGATGAGGACGGCGACCACGACACGCCCGTCGAACAGGTGACCACACCGCACAAGGTCTACCCGCGGCCGAAGCAGTTGCAGGGCGTGACGGTCAGCCGCAAGTCGCCCTTTGGCACGGCCTATATCACCATTAACCGCGACGAACAGGGCAACCCCTTCGAGGTCTTCATCATGGTCGGCAAGGCCGGCAGCGACCTGCAGGCCGACGCCGAGGGTCTGGGCCGCATGATTTCGCTGCAGTTGCGCACCACGGCGCCGGCCAATCGCATGGAGATGCTGCGTCTGGTGGTCGGCCAGTTAAGCGGAATCGGTGGCGCGCGCACGGCCGGCATGGGTCCGCAACGCATTCGCTCCCTGCCGGACGTGGTGGCCTCGGTGCTCAACCAGCAGTTCTTCGAGCAGGAAGAGCCGCGCCAGCTGGACCTGCCGATTCATGCCGAATCACAGGCGGTGACCGCCGCCACGGCGACGCTGGAGAGCCATTTCCGCAACGCGGACATGTGTCCCGAATGCGGCACCTATTCGCTGATCCACGCCGAGGGTTGTCGCAGTTGCCCCACCTGCGGGTTTAGTGAGTGCTGACTCAGGCCAGGCGTTTCGCAACACAATTCAAGGTGGAATCCGATGCCGATCCTGAATCGTGACAAGGCCCTGCGCAGTTTGCGCAAGAACCAGGGGCTGATCGCCATGTTGCTGGACGGCGTGACCGGGGCCGATGCCAGGTCGCTGCGCGACGGGGCGGCGGGCTGGAACGCCGTGGAGATCATGTGCCACCTGGCGGACTTTGAGGGCATCTTCTTCGATCGCGCCCGCAGGATGCTGGTCGAGGACAACCCGCGCTTTCCACCGGTCGATCAACTCGAATTGGTTGAGAAAAATCGCTATGCGGTGCAGGCACTGGACCCTGTCTGGCGGCGCTGGTCGCGGGAACGCGAGGCCTTCATCGCCTGGCTGGAGGGCCTGGATGACGAGGCCCTTGCGCGCCCTGGCATCCATCCCGAGACCGGGGACATGACTGTCCTGCAGCTGGCCATCAACACCGTCCTTCACGACATTGATCACATGGAGCAACTCGGCCGCGTGCTCGGGCGCGGCGCCGGGCTGCAGTGAGGCGCGGGCTGGCGCGCATGGTGCTGGCGCTCGTATCGCTCACCATCCTGCTGCCGGCGCTGGCGGTGTTCCTCTACAGCCGCGTCGACCAGGCCGCGCCGGCCGACGTCATCGTGCTGCTGGGCGCCGGTCTGGAGCCCGGCGACCGGCCGGGCCGGTCGATGACGAGACGCCTGCAACATGTGGCTGAATTGTTCCATCGCGGCCTGGCGTCGCAGGTCATTTGCAGCGGCGGCACCGCCGCAGGCCGCAAGCGCAGCGAGGCGGCGGTCTGTGCCGACATTCTGCAGCAGATGGGTGTCCCGGCGGACGCCATCCTGCTGGAAGAAGGCAGCCGCAGCACGGAGGAAAACGCCCGCTTCAGCGCGGCGCTGATTGAGGCCCGCGGCTGGCAACGCGTCATCCTGGTCAGCGACGGTTATCATTTGCTGCGGGCCCGCCTGCTCTTTGAACGCTTCGGCCGGCACGTACTCACCAGTCCCGCGGCCGACCCGCCGCCCGGCCCCCTGGTGTGGAACACA
>DAOUIB010000089.1:0-4820 GCA_034428275.1 Anaerolineae bacterium | reverse complement strand
GCGAGGAGGCGCAGCGCCTGGCGGCCATCTTCGGCCAGGCCACGCGTCACAGCCTGCTGCTCTTCAACGAATCGCTGGCCAGCACCAGCGCCGGCGAAAGCTTCTGGCTGGCGCGCGACATCCTGCGGGCGCTGCGCCTGCTGGGCGCGCGGGCCCTCTTCGCCACCCACCTGCACGAACTGGCGGCGGATGCCGAGGGCATCAACGCGGAGACCGGGGGCGACAGCGAGGTCGTGAGCCTGGTGGCGCAGGTGCGCGAGGTCGACGATGACGGCGCCATGGCGCAACGCACCTTTCGCATCGTGCCGGGTCCGCCCCTGGGCCATAGCCACGCCCGGGAAATCGCGGCGCATTATGGCATCAGCTTCGAACAACTGCGCGCGCAGTTGCTGGCGCGCAACGGGTCGACGCCGGAGGCGGAGCGCGGGGAGGCCGGCTGAGTCCGTGGCCGATACGCTGCCGCAGGTCGGCTTTCTGACCGGCGATATCGGCCAGCGCCATGGCTGGGCGCGTTACAGCCATGACCTGTTGCTGGCGCTGCAGCGCGCCGGGCTGCCACTCACCGTGGTCAGCGCCCGCAACAGCCCGCACCACGATGACCTGGAACAACAACGTCTTTTGCCTGATTTCGTGCCGGCCGCGCGGCAGACTCTGGCGCGCAGCCTGCTGGCAAGCCCCGCCGTGGCGCGCGCCCTGCGGGATTGCGATCTGCTGCACAGTTTGATCGCGCCCTGCGCCGTCTGCGGCCTGCGGGTCGCAGGCCGGCGCCCGCATCTGGTGTCGACGCACGGCAGTTACCTGCACCTGCTGACACAGCGCCGCTGGCCGGCCGGCGCGCTCTGGCGGCGGTCACTGGCGCGATCGCAGTTGGTCTGTGGCAGCCACTACACGGCGCGGGTCGCGCAGGAGGTTTTGCCGGGCACGCAGCCCCTGGTCGTTCTGTACGGCCTTGACGCCAGCCGTTTCGATCAGACCGTCCCTCCGCAGCCCACGGACGGCCCGACGGTGCTCTCCGTAGGCCCGCCCAAACCGCGCAAGGGCACGCTGCAACTGGTGCGGGCCATGGCGCGGGTGACTCGCGACCTGCCGCAGGCGCGTTGTGTCATCGTGGGCAATCTGCGCGACGCGCCGGACTACGTCGACCGGCTGCGTGACGAAATCCGCCGGCTCGGTCTGGAACAGCAGGTGGAGCTGACGGGCCAGGTGGACGAGACGACCCTGCTCGGCTGGTACGCAGCGGCGCAGGTTTTTGCCTTGCCCTCGCTGAACATCGGGCCCCGTTTTGAGGGATTTGGCCTGGTTCACCTGGAAGCCAGCGCAGCCGGCCTGCCCGTCATCGGCACCCGTGACTGTGGCGTGGAGGACGCCATCGTGGAGGGCGAGACCGGCCTGCTGCTGCCGCAGCAAAATGTGGAGGAGGCGCTGGCGGCGGCCATCAAGGGCCTGCTGCGCGACCCGCAAAGGGCGCAGCGCATGGGCGCGGCCGGACGCGCGCGGGCGCGGCAGCAGACCTGGTCGCGGGCCGCTGACGAGCTGATCGCGCACTACCGGCGGCTGGCGGGGCGATGAAGTCCCTGCTGGCGGCGCTGCGTGAGTTTCTGCGGCGCAAGTTCGTGCGCGACACGCTGACCCTGCAGCTGGGACGCCTGGCGGTCGTGGGCCTGGGGATGATCGCCTGGGTATTCGTGCCGGCGCGTCTGGGCCCGTTCGACTACGGCCTCTTCGCCCTCGCGCTCACCTTTCTCAACATCTGGCGCACGCTGAACCTGAGCGGCATGGCGGTCAGCGTCGACGCGCTCTTGCCGGCGGCCGTGGCCCAGGACGACCGGCAGGAGGTCCTCGATCTGCTGGCGGTCACCATCAAGGTGACCCTGGTCTGGGCGCTGTCAAGCCTGGCGGTGCTGGCGTTCATCGGGCCGGCGCTGGCGGCGCTGCTGTACCGCGACCCCGTCACCCCGCTGCCGGGATACGGGCTCGATTTCGCCATCCTGGCCGGTTACAGGACCGTGGGCAACAGCGCGGTCGGTTCGCTGGCGGCCTGGCTGGCGTTGACCCTGGTCTTCGATCCACTTTACCAGTTGGCCCAGTCCTGCTTCCGCGCCCGCCGCGCCATGCGCCAGGCGGCCCTGCTGATGACCGTCAACCAGGTGGTGCTGACCGCCCTGCAGGTGCTGGCGGCCCTGCTTTGGCCGACGGCCGCCGCCCAGGTGGCCGCGCGGGTGCTCTTCTCGGTGGTGGCGACGCTGCTGGGCCTGGCGCTATACCTGCGTCACCGACGGCACGACGGGGGGCTGTGGCCGTCACCAGGGGCGGTGCTGCGTCGCAGCGTCCGGGTTTCGCTGCGCGGCTACTGGCGCTTCGGCCTGGCCAACGCTCTCGACAAGAATCTCTCCGGGCTCTTCCAGTTCCTGCCGGTGCAGCTGGTCGGCGTGCTGGCCGGGCAGGCCGCCGCCGGTTACGTCCATCTGGGCCTGCGCCTGATCGACCGCAGCAGCATCCTGACCCAGGGCGTGCAGGACAACATGCAGGCGGTCGTCCCGCAGGCGGTGGGGCGCGGCAATTTCATACGACTCTGGCACAATTTCCGGCGCGTATTGCTGGCGCTGCTGCTGGGCGGGGTGCTGGTCTATGCGGCCCTGTTGCTGGTCGCCCCGCTGGTCATGGTGCCGCTGTTTGGCGAGAAGTGGCGTCCGGTGCTGCCATTGATCCCGGCGCTGGCGGTCTTCGGCCTGGCGACCACGCTGGGCGGCATTTTCGGCCCGCTGTATCGCGCGCTGGACCTGGTGATGCGCATGGTCTGGATGCGCGCGCTGTTGCTGCTGCTCATCCTGCCGCCGGGCGCCTGGCTGGTCATGGAGACCGGCGCGAATGGCGGAGTCTGGATCATCAACGCCCTGTATCTGATCTCCATCGGCCTGACGGCACTGCTGACCCTGCCGACCCTCTACCGCCACATCCGCGCGGAGCGGGAAGCCGCCGCCGGTCAGGTCTGATGCCGTCCAGGCCCGCCGGAAAGCTTGGGACGCGCCCGTGAACATCTCCCGTGGCGGGGGCGGGCGCCACCAGGGGCGTCTGCCGACCCGCGCCCGCCGGCTGTGAACCCCGACGCCATCGTCGTCGGCGCCGGCCCCAACGGCCTGGCGGCCGCCATCGCCCTGGCGCAAGGGGGCCTGCAGGTGCGCGTGTACGAAGCGCAGGCGGAGATCGGCGGCGGCCTGCGCTCCGCCGCACTGACCCTGCCGGGCTTCACCCACGACCTTTGCTCGGCGGTACATCCACTGGCGCTGGCCTCGCCCTTTCTGCGCGCCCTGCCCCTGGCGGACCATGGTCTGGAGTGGGTGCAGCCGCCCCTGCCGCTGGCCCACCCCCTGGACGGCGCCCGGGCGCTGACGCTGCAACCCTCGCTGGCGGCCACGGCGGCCGCCCTCGGCCGCGACGGGAAGACCTGGCGGCGGCTCTTCGGCCCGCTGCTGAGGCAGCAGGTCGCGCTCTTCGAGGAGCTGCTGGCGCCGCTGCACCGGCCGCGGCGACCGCTGACGCTGGCCCGTTTCGCCCTGCCGGGTCTGCTGCCGGCGGCGACCCTGGCGCGGGTTCTGCTGCGGACGGAGGAGGCCCGCGCCCTGCTGGCCGGCAACGCCGCCCATGGCGTTCTGCCGCTGGAACGCTCGCCCTCCGGCGCTTTCGGCCTCCTGCTGGCGACGCTGGCGCAGGGCGTCGGCTGGCCCTCGCCGCGCGGCGGCGCGCAGGCCCTGGCCCAGGCGCTGGGCTCACATCTGCGCTCGCTGGGTGGCGAGATCGTCACGGACGCGGAAGTGGACAACGTCGATGACCTGCCGCCGGCGCGCGCGTATCTCTTCGACGTGACGCCGCGGCAGCTCTTGCGCCTCGCCGGAAATCGCTTTCCGGCGCGTTACCGCCGCGCGCTGGGCCGCTACCGTTACGGCCCGGGAGTCTTCAAGCTGGACTACGCCCTGGCCGCGCCGATCCCCTGGGCGGCGGCCGACTGCCGGCGGGCGGGCACCCTGCATCTGGGCGGCTCCAGCGAGGAAATCGCGGACTCGCTGCGCAGCGTCTGGCGCGGCCGGGTCAGTGAACGGCCCTTCGTGATCCTGGGCCAGCAAAGCCTCTTCGATGACACGCGGGCGCCGGAGGGGCAGCATACGGCCTGGGCCTACTGCCACGTGCCACATGGCAGCGCGGCCGACATGACGGCGCGCATCGAGGCGCAGATCGAACGCTTCGCGCCCGGTTTCCGCGAGCGGGTGCTGGCGCGGCACAGCCTCGGCGCCGCGCAACTGGAAGCCCACAACCCCAACCTCGTGGGCGGCGACATCGGCGGCGGCGTGCAGGACCTGACGCAGCACTTCGCCCGTCCGGTCAATGCGCTGCGGCCCTACGCCACGCCGGCGCCGGATATCTGGCTCTGTTCCTCGTCGACGCCGCCGGGCGGCGGTGTGCACGGCATGTGCGGCTGGCACGCGGCCCAGGCCGTGCTGAAGCGCCTGGAGCGGGGCTAGCGGCCAAACTGGCCCTCACCCCCCAACCCCCTCTCCCTCAGGGAGAGGGGGAGTCCGTCTCGGGAAGAGGGGCGTTGACCACCAGTGGGAGAGCGGCTTCTGGCAACAGGGGCAGGAGTGAGGGTTCTGCCGCACAGCCGGGGCGCAGGAGTCGCGAGGCGCAGGGCCAGCTGGCGGCCAGCCCGCTGGCGCGGCGTCTGGCGGCGGAACACGGCGTGGACCTGCGTCACGTCCGCGCGGCCTCGGGGCGCGTCACGAAAGCCGACGTGGAAGCCTGGCTGGAGCGCCGCCCGGAGGAAGTCA
>DAOUIB010000088.1:0-1528 GCA_034428275.1 Anaerolineae bacterium | reverse complement strand
CCTCGCCCAGGCGATTTTCGACCGGGACGGCAACGTCCTGCATGGCGACCCAGCCGGTGGAGCCGGCGCGTATGCCCAGTTTGCCATGGATATCGCCAGTGGTTACGCCGGCCAGGTCGCTCGTGACCATGAATGCTGAAAGCCCCTGAGTCGCTCCGGCATCGGGATCATGCCGCGCGACGACAAGGAAGTTGTCTGCCCTCGTCGCCAGGCTGATCCACATCTTTTCGCCGTTCAGAATGTAGGCATCGCCGACGCGTCGGGCAGTGGCGCGCATTGCGGCCACGTCGCTGCCGGCGCCGGGTTCGGTGAGGCAAAAGGCGCCGATCTCTTCCCCCAGGGCCTGGGGAGTCAACAAACGTCGCTTCTGCTCGTCATTGCCCCATTGCAGCAGGGCCAGGCTGTTCAGGCCCACGTGGACCGACATGATCACGCGCAGGGAGGTATCCATGCGCTCAAGCTCCTCGCAGACGAGGCCGAGCGTGAGATAGTCGTAACCCTGGCCGCCGTAACGCGTCGGCAGACAGATGCCGAGTATGCCCAGTTCGCCCATGCGCGAGAGCAGCGCGGGGTCCATGCGTTGTTCGCGGTCCCAGGCGGCAATGTGCGGTCCGACCTCGCGCTCCACAAAATCGCGCACCATGCGTTGCGCCTGCAGGCGCTCTTCCCCCAGCTCAAGGTCCATGGCATTCCCCGCATCCGTCAGTACGCGGCCAGTATAGCAGTCGCTGTTGCCGGGCGTCTGCTACAATCGCCTTCCGCTTTCCGGGAGACGCCATGACCTCGATACCCGAGACCTTTGTGATCACCTATCTGGAGATGACCTGCAGGGACCAGTTCCGTCCGGCATTCGCCGATGCCGACGCGTTGACTGGTTGCCGGGTGCTGCCGCTGGAGACGGTGGACCTGGACTATTATCTGTTTCTCTATGGCGCCGTGGGAAGACCCTGGCGCTGGATCGGTCGCCTGAGAATGGACCGTGCGAAATTGCGCCAGCAGTTGGACAAGCCGGGCGTCTCCGTGGATGTGCTCTACGTGGCGGGCACGCCGGCCGGCTATATCGAGCTGGCCCGCGTCGGCCCGCACACCGAGGTGGCCTACTTTGGCTTGCGCGTGGAATTCTTTGGCCGCGGTCTGGGCAAGCATCTGCTCAGTCTGGGGCTGCAACGCGCCTGGGACGACGGCGCGGGCCGCATCTGGGTGAATACCTGCAATCTGGACGGGCCGTACGCGCTGGCGAATTATCGGAAACGCGGCTTCGAGATTTACATGATTGAGGAAGTGCCGATGCCCGCCGAATACGCGGAGGCGGCTACGGACTGAAGGTTTCAGACATCGGGATTCGGCGAAACCGGACTTCCCGGTCGATGCAATCCCCGTGGAGGAAGATCGCAAGGCCCGGCCCGGCGGCGTCCGGACGGAAGTTTGACCACATCCCCCCGCCCGGATTCAGCCGACGGGCGCGCGACCCGGCGCCACCTGCGTCAGTAGATCGGCAGGGACGGGTCGATTTCGCGCGACCAGGCGT
>DAOUIB010000087.1:0-2732 GCA_034428275.1 Anaerolineae bacterium | reverse complement strand
CGAAAAGCCGCCACGCGGTCTCTATCCGCCGCCGCTGCAGGTCTACGTCGGCGCTTGCCGCCTGGCCCGCGACATCCTCGACCTGCCGCTGCAACTGCATCCGCAGCGCCGCGAATTCGAACTGACGCAACTGGTCACGGACTACGCACAGTTGCATCCCATCTCCATCGTCGAGGCGGACTTCTGGTTCCCGCTGGGCACACCGGAGGACCTGGCCGCGGCGCAATCGCTGGACCTGGAGAGGCTGATGTTCACATGAACGTGGCCGGGGCCATCGCCGGGGCCCTGCGCGAGGCGGGCATACGACGCGTCTACGGCCTGCCCGGCGGCGAAAACGTGGAACTGCTGGAGGCCCTGCGCCGCAGCGGCATGGACTTCGTGCTGCTGCACAACGAGAGTTCCGCGCTTTACATGGCCGCGGCGGCCAGTCGTCTGGAAGGCCGACCCGGCGTCTGCCTGACGACTCTGGGGCCGGGCCTCGCCAACGCGATCGCCGGCCTGGGCCACGCCTGGCTGGACCGCGCGCCCTTGCTGCTGCTTACGGCCCAGGTGCCCGACGCCCTTGTCGGGCGGCACAGCCACCAGTTGATCGACCAGCAGGCGCTGACCCGCCCGCTGACAAAGGCGGCCCACGCCCTTCGTCCTGGCGAGGACGCGGCGGGCATCGTCCATGGCCTGCTGCGAAGGGCCGTCAGCGGGCGGCCGGGACCGGTGCACCTGCAAGTGAGTCGCGACCTGGCCGCGGGTCCGGCCGAGTCCCCAAACTCGTCACAGGCCTTCAGCCTGCCCGTCGCGACCGCGCCCGACCTCGCGGACCTTGAGCGGGCCAGGTCGCTGTGGCGCGGGGCGCGCCGTCCCCTCGTGCTGGCGGGCCTGGGCATTGATCTGCAGGGTTGCCAGGCAGAACTGACGGCGCTAGCGGAAGCCAGCCAGGCGCCGGTCATCGTCACGCCGAAGGCGAAGGGCGCCCTCGCAAGCGGGCACTCCCTCGCCGCCGGGACCATCGGCCTGACCCGCGCCGATCCGGTCTATGAGCTGCTTGAAGAGGCAGACTGCCTGCTGGCCGTCGGCTTTGACGCGGTCGAGTTGGTGCGCCCCTGGGGGGCCCTCACCCGCCCCCTGTCCCGTCCTGGGGGACGGGAGGTGGGAAAGGCTCCCGAGACTGAGCGGGAAAGGGTTAGGGTGAGGGCCGAACACCCCCCGCTGATTTGGCTGGCCCCCTGGGACAACGATGATCCGAAGCTACCTGCTGTTGCCGAATTCACCGGTGACATGGCGCCGCTGATGCAGCAGCTGACGCAAGTCCCGGCCAATGCGGAGGGCGCCTGGGGCGCGGCGCGGGTGGCGCGCTTTCGCGAGACACTGGCGCAGCGACGCTTCCCCGCACCGGAAAAGAGGCGCATGTCGCCGCGCGACCTGCTGGCCGCCCTGCGCCGGGCCGCGCCGCCCGACACGCCCCTGGCCGTGGACGTCGGCTCGCACAAGATTCTGGCCTCCCTCGAGTGGCCCGACGCGCGACCGCGGCGTTTCTTCCTCTCCAACGGCCTTTCCTGCATGGGCTACGGCCTGCCGGCGGCCATCGGCGCCAGCCTGGCCCTGGGTCGCGCCCCTGCGCTCTGCATCACGGGCGACGCGGGCATGGCGATGGTGCTCGGCGAACTGGAACTCGTCACCCGCCTGGGCGCGCCGGTGGTCACGGTCGTCATGAACGACGGCGCGCTCGACCTCATTCGTCTGGCGCAACTGCGCGCCGGCGCCCCGGCCTGGGGCACGGAATTCGGCAACCCGGACTTTGCGCAGATCGCCGCGGCCTACGGCATTCCCACCCTGCGCAGCGGCGACCTGGAGGAGTGCGAGTCAGCGGTAGGGGAGGCCCTGCGCGCGGGGCGCGCCCTGCTGGTCGACGCCCTGATCGACCCGGCAGGTTATTGTCTGCCGGGCTGAGGAGTGGGGGCGCTCAACGGCGGCGGACGATGCGTCGCTGCGTCTGGCGCAACTTGATGATGTGGTCGGCCGGATAGCAGCCCGGAGCCAGCGAGGTGAGCGCGTAGACCAGCGTGCGCGGCCCGATCAGCACGCCGGGGTTGGTGACACAGTTGCAGCCCGTTTCCACGTCGTCGCCGATGATGGCGCCCAGCTTGGTCAGGCCGCTGTCATGGGTCGCGCCGTCGCAGTGCAGCATGATGTTGCGCCGCGGCGCGTCCGGCCCGGCGCGCGAGGTGATGCCCAGGTTGGAGAGCTTCGTCCCGGCGCCCAGGTTGACGCGTTGGCCGAGGATGCTGTCGCCGACGTAGGCGAAATGCGGCGCGGCGGCCTGTTCCAGCAGCAGGGCGTTCTTGGTCTCGCTGGCGTGGCCCACGACAGCGCCGTCGCCGCCAACGTTTTGTACAGGGATCTTCACGGAAACGTTTCTGGGCCTCAGTAGTACTGTTTCTGTGGAGTTCCGTGTGCAAGAATTTACTACCGCTACAGTCACGCAGCATTCACGGAATACGCAATATATGTTCAAACGGAAGTGAAATCTGCAGTACAATTATAACGCGCGCGCTAATTACTTCCGACATTGTAACATGAATATATATATGCCAAAAACCTACAAAAGTGGTCATAATGGTACACTTATTATATATACTATAGTGTAACGAGTGTACCACATGTCATTGAATAACAATGATCAAATTATTGCAAGTCTGGGAATGAAACAATGGAAGGACAGGTCAGCTCCCCCTCCT
>DAOUIB010000086.1:0-2776 GCA_034428275.1 Anaerolineae bacterium | reverse complement strand
CTTCGTGCGCATTTACACGGACGAAGGCATCTACGGCACCGGTGAATGCAATTCCGCGGCCGCCATGGCCTCCGGCTTCGCCGTCAAGGAGGCCATTCTGCACCTGCGACCGCGCCTGCTGGGCGTGGACCCGCTCAACATCGCCCCGCTCTACGAAGGCCTGCGGCGCAGCGGACGCTACGGCGGCACGTCAGCACCGCCCATCATCTTCGCCATAACGGGCATCGAAAACGCGCTCTTCGATCTCGCCGGCAAGGCGCTGGGGCTTCCGGTTTGGCAACTGCTGGGCGGCCGCTTCAGGGACAGTATTCGTCTGTATGCGGACTGTCACTTCGGTGAAAGCAACGACCCGCAGACCTGGGCCGACAAGGCGCTGGAAGTCCTCGACGAGGGCTACAACGCCATCAAGTTCGACGTTGACGGCACCGGCGTTGGCCGCCGCGACGCCTGGAACTGGAGCGTCAGCGCGCAGGAGATGTCACATATCGTCGGCCTGGTGGAGGGCGTGCGCGGGGCCATCGGTCCCGGTATCGACCTGGCGATCGACTGCCACGGTCAATTCGACCTGCCTTCGGCCATCACCCTCGCCCATGCGCTTGAGGACTTGCGCCTGCTCTGGCTGGAAGAGCCCGTTCCGGCAGAAAACGTCGCTGCGATGGCGCAGGTGCGGGCCAGCAGCAGCACCGCCATCTGCACCGGCGAGAACCAGTACACGCGCTACGATTTCCTCGAGCTGCTGCAGCAGGAGGCGACGGACATCATCATGCCGGACCTTGCCAAGGCCGGCGGTCTGCTGGAAGGCAAGCGCATCGGCGAACTGGCCGAGACCTTTTACGTGCCGGTGGCGCCGCACAACGTCTCGTCCCCACTGGGGATGATGTCCGCATGCCACTGCATGGCGGCCATCCCAAACTTCCTGCTACTGGAGTTTCATGGACGGGAAATCTCCTGGTGGGAGGAGCTGTGCGACGGTGAAAAACCCTTCGTCCAAAATGGCAGCATGCAAGTGTCGGACAGGCCCGGAATCGGAGTCGAACTGAACGACGACGCAGCCCGCCAACTGACGTGGCGAGACGATCGCTACTTCGAGACGCCCTGACTTCAACCCATGGCGAAGCTGGAACGTTCCAGCACCGTCTGGTTTTCGTAGATTGAGCCCGGTCGTTCCGCCGGCGGCAATGGCATCCTGACCGGCACGTCCGCCAGGCGCGGCACAATGGACGTTTCGCCGGCCACCATCTTTGAATCAAAGGTCGCCAGGTCGCCTGGACCCAGAAGTGGCCAGGCATCCGCCGCGCAATACTGGAAGAGCAGGAAGCGACGGGGCTGTGTCGAGGTATTGGGCGCCGAAGCGTGCAGCGCGCGCGCGTGATGGATGGAGATTCCTCCGGCCCGGACTTCTATCGAGGCAGTCTCGCCCGGCTCGAAGTCCGGGTCGGTCACGGCGCCGGCGAATGCGCCCTGATGGTGGTGGTCGTAAACCGGCCCATTCTGCGAACCCGTGACCACGAGCAGACAGCCATTGGCGAGGGTCATGTCATCGATACAGACGCCCACCGCCAGCAAATCGTCATTGCTGTGCGGGTAGAATGCCCAGTCCTGATGCCACTCGACCGGACTGCCAAACCCCGGCGACTTCATGTTCAGTTTCGTGCCGTTCTGGCGGATGTTGGGCCCGATCAACTGCGACACGATGGCGACGATGTATTTGTGACGCATGATGCGGTCATAAACGGGATGGTGGTCAACGGGGTCCTTCAGGCGTCGCAGACGAGGTTCCTCGAAGCTGTGGCCGGGTTCCAGGTCGAAGACGGCATCATTCGCAGTGACGTGACGGGATTTGTCGACGAACTCTTCGGTTACACGCCGCAAGTCCTCAACATCCTGCGGCGAGAGGACGTCTTCCACGCCCAGCCAGCCCTGCTCGTGGTAAAAGTCGATCTGCTCCCGTCCCAACATCATCGCTACTCCTCTTTCCTCGCCCCGACCGATTGTATCCCCTGCGCCTGGAGTGGCAAACGCCTGGCGTTGGCCGACCCTGGTGCAGACGCTATGCTCGACAGATGCCCGTTCTCCGCCTGACCCGCAGACGCCTGCCCCCCGCCCTTGCCCTGCTATTGCTGCTGATTCTCTACCTGACGACCCTGCAAACGATTCCCAATGGCTCCAGCCATTACTTCATGATCGACGTGGGCGAGACGCAGATCGTCCTCAACGAATGGGGCAGCCTGCACCCTACGGGTTATCCCCTGTACGTCGTCAGCGGCAATGTACTGACGGGCATTCTGCGGGCCCTCGGCGTGGTCCCGCTGGTCGCGGCGACGCTGGTTTCCCTGCTGTGGGGCGTGCTGGCGCTGCTGCTTGCGTTCATCCTTGCCACGCGCCTCGGATTCGCGCCCTTGCTCGCGGCCGGCGCCGTCCTCCTCTTCGGGCTGACTCGCACGGTCTGGATCCACAACGTCATCGCCGAAATTTATTCCTTCAATTTGCTGCTCACACTGCTCCTGCTACACCTGGCCTTCAGGCCCAACGCCGGCGACAGGCAACTCTACGTCCTGGCGCTGGTCGGCGGGGCCGCCCTGGGCCACCATCGCGCCTTCCTGACCCTCGTCCCTCCCCTGCTCTACGTCCTCTGGCCCGTCCTGCGCAAGCGAGGCAAACGCCCGTCCAAACTTGTGTTTGCGGGCTCCCTGTTCGCCGCCGCCAGCCTGGCCCCCTATTTCTGGCCGCTCCTGCGGGCCCGGGCCGGCGCCGGCTGGGTGTACGGTTCACCTGC
>DAOUIB010000085.1:0-8631 GCA_034428275.1 Anaerolineae bacterium | reverse complement strand
ATTTCTCCATCAGGTTATAATGTGTAACTAAACCACAGGAGATGTTACATTGTAGTGTTGTATGAGGGGATTATGGGGACGGGGGGTCCCTATTCTCATGGGGTCCCCAACATTTTATGGAATCGGTCGCGCCCTGTCCGGTCGCTCTCCATGGCGGCGCAGCCCACCAGTTCCTGCAGCCTCGACTCCTTTCGCCCGGTGCGGAAACTGTCGGCCGCGAAACCCTGCGCGTTGCCGTCGGTTTTCGGCCCCAACGGGGAGCGTCGGAAGGCATGACGGCGGCGGCCCGGACCATGCCTCGGGCGTCGCGCAAGGCGGTCGCCCTGGCCGTGTTGCTGCTCGGTCTCTTCCTGGCCTCCATCGGTCTCATCGCCATGCGCCATGCGCAGCAGGAAGGTCTGCCCACACCCGTCATCGTAATGCTGCGCCTGGGCATCGCGGCCCTGGTCTTTACGCCCCTCGCCCTGCCCCGCCAGTTGCCCCGCATCCGGCGCATGCCCCGAAAGGTCTGGCACCTGTTGTTGCTGGCCGGCGTCTGTTTCTGCGCCGACCTCATGCTGTTTACCGAAGCCATCAAGTACGTCAACATCCTGCTGGCAACCGTCATTGCCAGCCTTATGCCCCTGGTCACCGCGCTGATGGAACGTTTCCTGCTCAAGGCCCCCCTGCAACGATCGATGTACGCAGGCATGGCACTGGCGATGACCGGAGGGATTGTCATCGCCCTGGGCAGCGCCAACGGGGTTTCAGATCTCGGGCCTCAACCCTTGCTGGGCGCAGCGCTCTCCCTGCTCAGTGTGATTTGCGCCTGCGCCTACCTCATCATCGGCCGAACGCTGCGAACGCGTATCCCCTTCATGCCCTATACCTGGATTCTCTTCACCATCTCCGCCCTGGTCGCCCTGGTCGTGGTCCTGCCGGCTCTCGGCGACACCGCCGCTTTCAGTGCGCAGGGCATCACCTGGGCGCTGATCGCCACCGTATTAAGCCAACTGGGCGCGCATCCGGCATTCATCTATGCGGTGGCCTCCCTGTCCCCCACCCTGATCAGCATCGCTTCCCAGTCCATCATCCTCTACGGCAGCGTCCTGGCCTTTCTCTTTTTGCACCAGGTTCCAGGCGTACCCGAGATTCTCGGCGGGACGATCATCCTGGCCGGCGTGATCTTCGCCATTTACGGTCAACGCGAGACATGAGCACCGCCGTCGCGGCCATGACCGCGCGCATCAACGCCGGCAAACATCATGTTGCCTTGCCCTTCGTCGTCATCGTCATCGGCCAGCTCATGGGGTCCACGGGGCCTCTCTTCATTCGCAGCATGCACGTGGCGGGCATGCCGACGCCCGCCATCATCGCCCTGCGACAGTTGATCACCAGCGCGCTGCTGACGCCGGTGATACTTCTCTTCTACCGCCATGAACTTCGCCGACTCTCGCAGCGCAATCTGGTCTTCGCCGTTCTGGCCGGCAGCGTACTGGCCATCCGCTTTTACTTTCAGATCGAGGCCTTCAACAACTCCAGCGTGCTGCTGGCCGGCGTGTTTGGCGGATCCGGCCCGCTGTGGGTGGCGCTGGTGGAAGTGTTGTGGCTGAGGGCCGTGTTTTCGCGTCGCGTGTGGGCCGGCATAGCGCTGTCGCTCTTTGGCGGCGTCATCATCGCCCTTGCCGGATTCGACAGCGGGACCTCCCCCGGCGGCAACGCGGCGCTGGGCGCCGTCCTCGGCCTGACCGCAGCTTTCCTCTCCGCGTTCTACCTGAATCTGGGTCGTCTGGCGCGCGGCCAGGTGTCGCTCCTGCCCTACCTGTGGCTCATCTTCAGCATCGCGGCCCTGATTTCACTGGCGGTCGCCCTGTTGACCGGAGTGCCCCTGACCGGCTACAGCGACGACGCATGGCTGGGAATGATCGGGCTCATTATCACGGCCCAGATATTCGGTCATGGCGGCATGAACTTCGCCCTGAAGTATATGCCGGCGACCTACGTCAGCGTGATGAGCCAGATCGTCGTCGTGACCAGCGCCGTCGGCGCCTACGTTTACTTCAACGAGTTGCCAGGGGCCGGCCAGGCCATCGGCAGCATGGTGATCATCGCCGGCGTCATCTTCGTGACCTTCGGCCGCGGGTCTCAAAAGCCTGACTGAAGCGCCAGGGAGGCGATATCCTCTCCTGGCACCAGCGGCGCCAGCAATTGCGCCATGCTGCCGTCGCGCCACATTCCCGTAAGGGCCGCTTCCAGCCGGCGCTTGAATTCCGGATCATTGGCGGGCAGCGCAAGGCCGAGCCAGTTGCGCGAGTACCAGGGATCGCAGGAGGGACAGCGGGCGGCCAGCTTCAGCAGGGATGACTGCGATTGCAGTGGCGCAAGCAGTTTCAGGCTGTCCGCAAACACCGCATCCAGGTCCCCTTCGATGAGCAAATGCCATCCGATGTCCTCGTCGCGGACGATGGAGAAGACGTTGACGTCGACGGCCGCGCTTTCGGCCAGAGCCCGCGCCCTGTCGTCGCGACCGGGCTCGCTCGAGAGCACCCCCAGCCACTGGTCGCGCAGACCGCGAAAGTTGTCGACGTCGCTGTCTGCCGGCACCAGCAGGCGCTCCCCGTGCAGCAACAGCGGCGCGCTGAATTCAACCTGACCCGCCTGCTCCCAGTCCAGCGGCACACCGATGGCCAGGTCCGCCGCTCCGGCAGCGAGTTGCTCCAGCGCGGGGCCCGCCACGGCCTGCAGGCCGGTCCCCAGGCGCAGCTCGAGTTGTTGCGCCAGGGCCAGACGCCAGGCCGCCAGTTTCCTTTCGCTCTCCGGCGCATCCGCCCGGGCGGCGGCGAGACCGGCGACTCTGACGGGCTGGCCCTGCTCCAGCCGCGCCACAACGGACTGCTGCGGCCAGGAGGTGGCCCCGGTGAAATGTTCCGGCTTCGGCGCCTGGTCGCCCAGACCCTGCCAGACGGCGATCAGATCATGCGGCAGGCTGCTGCCGGGAAAGTTCGCGTCGTGGATTTCGGCCATGCGGCCGCTGGCGGTCAGGAATTGCAGACTGCGATTGACCAGGTTGCGCATCGACAGGTCACCCTTGCGTACCGCCAGGGCGTGCAATTCGTGCTCCAGCACCTCATTGATCATGCGCAATTCGCCTGGCACCAGCACAGCGCCCAGGGTTAGACGGCTGTCCACCAGAGCGTCGATCTCCCTCTCCCGCAGGGCCCGCAGGGCGTCGTCCAGGGTGAAATGGCTGCGCACGTTGACGCGTATGCCACTGCCCGCCTGCCAGCGCGTCAGGGCCTCTTCCGCGCGCGCGCCGGCCACCACGCCCAGCGTTCGCCCGTCCATCTGCGCCAGGGTCGTCGCGTCGTCGCCTTCGTGAATCAGCAGGGCCTGGGCGCCGCGATAATGGCTCTGGCAAAACTCCAGTTCCCGCTGGTCGTCCGCCTGCTTCACGAGCGCTGCAGCCAGCAGGTCCACCTCGCCGGAGCGCAGCATGTCCACGGCTGACTGGCGCGTGACCTGCACAAAGTCCAGTTTGACACCCCAAAGGTCGCCCATGCTGCGCGCGATGTCCGCCTCCATACCCGCCAAAACGCCCCGGATGTTCAGCAGGCCGAAGGGCGGCGCATTGTAGAGGATGCCGACACGCAATCGGCCGTCCCGGACAATGCGCGTGACCGCCGATTCCAGTGGCGCTGGAATGTCCCTGACGGCGGGCCAGGGAACAGGCGTGGGCGGCACCAGGGTTGGCACGAAAGGCGCCTGCGCCTGGATCCCCACAGCGGGCAGCAGCAGCAACAGTGCCAGGACCGTCTTCTTCACACCCGGTAAAGCCCCCTGGCGTCGATGTATTCGAGCACAGACGGCGGCACCATACCGCTCACGTCCCCGCCCGCCCGCAGTCGCGCAACGATGTCGTGCGAGGCGTGCGGCAGTGGCGCGCAGTCGACCATGTCAACCCTGCGCTGCAGGCCCGGCAGCGTTGCTTCATGCATGTCGGGCCGAACGCATACCCCCGGCCTCGGCACAACCGCCAGGCGACACAGGGCGACCAGTTCCAGGGGTCGGTGCCAGTCCGGCAAATCGCGCAGCGAGTCCGCTCCCATGACAAACCAGAAACTCGCGGCGGGACAGTCGCGACGCAGCAACTTCATGGTATCGAGGGAATAGTGGGGGCCCGGCCGGTCGACGTCCAGGCGGGACAGACACATGCCGGCCTGATCCGCCAGTGCAAGCTCCAGCATCTCCAGGCGCGCCGATACCGGCGTATGGTCCTTTCCTCGCTTGTGCGGCGGGTCGGCGGCCGGCACAAAGAGCAGGCGCCCAAGATTCAGGGCGTCCCTTGCGGCCCTCGCCAGCGTGAGATGCGCGCAATGCGGCGGGTCGAAGGTGCCTCCCAGCACGCCGATGCGTTCCGCCGCGCTCATACCCCGCGGCCCCCGCTGCGAGGCGTCATTCCGACCATTCCAGTTCATGGTCGCCGATATAGACGGTGTCGCCCGGTTGCACGCCCGCGTTTTCCAGACCCCCGCTGACGCCCAGGGTATCCAGAATATGCTGGAAGCGCAGCACGGCCTCGTCGTGGTCCCAGTAAGTCATCGCAGCCGCCCGCTCAATGCGCGCGCCGCTGACCACAAAACTGCCGTCCACGCTGCGTCGAATCGTGAAACCGGGATCGAAATCGGGCAATTCCGGCTGGATGGCGCGGGCGTCCACGGCCTCGGGAGGCGTTTCCGGCAGCGCGGCGTGAACCTGCAGCAGGCGCGAGACGAAGGCCCGCAGTTCCATGCGGGTCAATGCCGAGATGGCCATCGCCTCCACGCCCTCCTCGCGCAGCCTGGCGGCGAGGGAGGGCCAGCGTTCGGCTGCCTCCGGCAGGTCCAGTTTGTTGAAGACCACGATTTGCGGCTTTTCCGCCAGTCGCTCGTCGAAGAGCGCCAGTTCGACGTTGATCTGGTTGTAGTCCGCCAGCGGGTCGGGGCTGGCGCCATCCAGCAGGTGCACCAGCATGCGGGTGCGTTGCACGTGCCGCAGGAAGGCATGCCCCAGCCCCACGCCCTGGTGCGCGCCTTCAATCAGCCCGGGTATGTCGGCGAGGACGATTTCCGCGTCATCGCGTCGCAGAACCCCCAGGTTGGGTTCGAGGGTGGTGAAGGGATAATTGGCTATTCGCGGGCGGGCCTTGCTGAGCACCGACAGCAAGGTTGACTTGCCCGCGTTGGGGACGCCCACCAGTCCCACGTCGGCGATCAGGCGCAGTTCAAGCAGCAGCTGTCGTTCCCGCCCTGGTTCGCCTTTTTCGGCGATGCGGGGCGCCTGGCGCGAAGAGGAGCGGAAGCGTGTGTTACCCCGTCCGCCCCGTCCGCCGGCCGCCACCTCCAGTCGGTCGCCCGCACGCAACAGGTCGCCCATGATCGCGCCGCTGTCCGCATCACGAACCAGGGTTCCGGCCGGGACCTCCAGTTCCAGCGCCGCTGCGCTGGCGCCGGTCTGGTTGTTGGGGCCGCCGCGCGCGCCGCTCGACGCCTGAAAGCGTTGTCGATGCTGAAATCCCGACAGCGTGCTGATTTTGGGGTTGACGACCAGCACGACGTCGCCGCCGTGGCCGCCGTCGCCGCCGGCCGGCCCGCCGCGCGGCACGTATTTCTCGCGGCGAAAGTGAATGAGCCCGTCGCCACCGTCCCCGCTGCGCACCAGAATTCTGGCTTCGTCAATCATTGTGTCCGGGCCCTGCTTCAGGGCGCCGCCTGTTTCAGGCGGCGGGAGTCAGACGGCCGTCCGGCAGCCACTCCATGGCAACGCCATCGTCGCCAAACAGCGACGGGCGACCCTCACCGCGGACCGCCCTTTCGGTCAGGACGACCCGCCGAATGGCTTCATTGCCGGGAATCTCGTACATGACGTCCAGCAGCGACCGTTCGATGATGGCGCGCAGGCCGCGCGCGCCCGTGCCCTGGGCCATCGCCATGGACGCCGCAGCCTGCAAGGCGGCCTCCTCGAACTCCAGTTCAACGCCGTCCAGCTTCAGCAGGTGGCCGTACTGTCTGGTCAGAGCGTTCCTTGGCTCCACCAGAATGCGGACCAGCGCGGCCTCGTCCAGCGGCTCCACGTCGACCATGACCGGCAGCCGACCGGCGAACTCGGGGATCATGCCGTAGGCCACCAGATCTTCCGGGCTGAGCTGGCGCAACAGCGAGGCCTCGTCCATGGCCGCCGGCCTCCCGGCCGACTCAGCTGAACCGACGGCGAATCCCACGCGGCCGCGCCTGCCCAGACGGGTCGCCACCACCTCCGCCAGACCGGAAAACAGGCCGGCGCAGATGAACAATATGTTTCCTGTGTCCAGCTGGATGAATTCCTGGTGCGGGTGCTTGCGGCCGCCCTGGGGCGGCACGCTGGCCGTGGTGCCCTCGATGATTTTCAACAGCGCCTGCTGTACGCCCTCACCGGACACGTCGCGGGTGATGGAGGGATTGTCGCCGGACTTGCGCGCGACCTTGTCGATTTCGTCCACGTAGATGATGCCGCGCTCGGCGTGCGCGATGTTGCCATCGGCCGCCTGGATCAAACGCAGCAGGATGTTCTCGACGTCCTCCCCCACGTAGCCGGCCTCGGTCAGGGCCGTCGCATCGACGATGCAAAAGGGGACGTCCAGCATACGCGCCAGGGTTTGCGCCAGCAGGGTCTTGCCGCTGCCGGTGGGCCCGACCATGAGAATGTTGCTCTTTTCCAGCTCCACGCCTTCCGGAACGGCATCCGCCTGAATGCGCTTGTAGTGATTGTAGACGGCCACACTCAGCACGCGTTTGGCGTGTTCCTGACCCACGACGTACTCGTCCAGTAGCGCCATGATCTCTTTCGGCGGCCGCAAGGGAGCCGATAGCGGTTCCTCTGGCGCAGCGGTGGAGTCGCCCACGTCCTCGTCCAGCATGTGGCGACACAGTTCGACGCAATGGTTGCAAATGCAAACGCCTTGCGGCCCGGTGATCAGGCGCTGAACGTCCGCGCTGCCTCGTTGACAAAAGGAGCAGCGCTGCGGCTGCTGCCCGTCACCTTTCACTTGCCCTGCTCCTGCGCTCCGTTGGACGTCAGCACCTTGTCGATGATGCCGTATTCAGCCGCCTGTGACGCGCTCAGGAACAGGTCCCGGTCCTGGTCGCGCTCAATCACGTCGCGGTCCTGCCCGGTATGGTGCACGAAGATTTCGATCAGCCGCTCTTTCAGCCGCATGATCTCGTTGGCCTGAATGACGATATCGGAAGCCTGACCCTGGGAGCCGCCGAGGGGCTGGTGCATGTGAATGGTGGCATTCGGCAGGGCGTAGCGCTGACCCTTCGCGCCGGCCGTCAGCAGCACGGTGCCGAAGCTGGCCGTCAGCCCCAGCGCCACGGTGCTGACCGGCGCGCTCACCTGTTGCATGGCATCGTAGATGGCCATGCCGGAGTATACGATTCCGCCCGGGGAATTGATGTACATGTTGATCTGGCGCTCCGGGTCCTGCCCGTTGAGATACAGCAATTGCGCCACGATCAGGTTGGCGATCTGGTCATTGACCGGCGTGCCCATCAGCACGATCCGTTCCTTGAGCAGCAGGGAGAAAATATCGTAGGCGCGTTCGCCCCGACTGCCCTGCTCAACCACCATCGGAATTACGTTGAATGCGTCCATGTCAGGGTCCATCTCCTTCAGCGTCCGCTTCCTCCGCAAGTTCGCCACGGGCGATGCTGGCGATGCGCTCCATGACGGCGCGGGTCTGCAACTCGTTACGCAAGTTTTGCCGCATGCCTTCATTGTCATACATGCTGCGAAAGGCCTCGGCCTGGTCGCCGAAACGCGCGATACTGCGACCGATCTCCTCTTCCAGCATGTCCTCACTGACTTCGATGCCCTCCGCCCGCAGCAGCTCGCCCATGACGAGTGAGTGCCGAATCAGGGCTTCCGCGTTGTCACGCGACTGTTCCTTCAGTTCCTCGCGGGTGTTGCCGGACATGCGAATGTAGTCGTCGAGAGTCAGGCCGCGCTGGCGCATGTCATGGTCCATCCGCAGCAGCAGGTGTTCCATCTGGTCCTGTACCAGCGCTTCAGGCCAGGAGAAAGTCGCGCCCTCAATGATGGTCTCCAGCACTTCCTGCGCGAATTCCGAGTTCGCCTGTTCCCCGGCTTCATTGTTCAGCCGCTCGCGGGTCTGGACCCGAAGGGCCAGCAGACTCGTCGCTTCGGCGTCCCCCTCCCCTTCCCCGTCGCTGGCGCTGACGCGGGCCGCGAAGTCGTCGTTGAGTTCGGGAAGCGTCACGAGTTCGATCTTGCGCACGACCACGCTGAAGGCCACTTTTTTGCCGGAAAGCGTGCCGTGCCGTTCTTCATCCTCCGGATACTGCAATTCAAAGTCCCGCTGTTCATCCACGGCCGCGCCCAGCATGGCCTCCGTGAAGCCGGGCGCCGGTTCGCGTTCCGGCGTCAGGGAAAGCACCAGCTGCTGCTCGTCCATGAATTGACGACCGGCGGCCTCCTCCCCGTCGCCCTCGTCTCCATCTTCACCCGCTTCTTCAGCCCCGTCCTCGTCGTCGAGCACGGTGGCCGTCACGGTGGCGTGCACGCGGTTGCCGGCAGCGACCGGCCGCGGGCTGTCCTCGACCAGCGCCTCGCGTTCCT
>DAOUIB010000084.1:0-2436 GCA_034428275.1 Anaerolineae bacterium | reverse complement strand
TGGTTGACATGCAGGGCAAGTCCGTCGGCGAAGCGATAAGTCGCGAAGAGTTGCAGGCGAGGGGAGCGCATATCCGGGCGGGCGACATCGTGTTCGTGAATACCGGTTACGGTCATCTCTATCGCACGGAACGCTCTCATGACCGACCCTGGTTTGAGCCGGAAGCGATACGCTGGCTGGTCGAAGAGATGCGCATCGCCTGTCTGGGCGTGGACTGTTCGGGTACGGAGGACCGCAGCCAGTCTGGCCAGCCCAATCATCAATTGCTCTTTGAGCACGATATTCCCCTGATCGAGCATCTGGCCAATCTGGACCAGATCAGGCAAAAGAGACTCTTTGTCGTCGCTGTTCCCCTCCGCCTGCATCGCAGCGACGCCTCTCCCCTTTCCGTCATCGCCTTCGAACCACTGCCCTGAAGCGATGTACGCCGTCATCGATCTTGGCGGGACCAACACCAGCATTTCCCTGTTTACTTCGCCCGAATCCCTGCAGCCGGAACGAATCGCCGCCTTCCCGACCCATTCCGACTACGCGGTCCAGCTGGAACAGGTGCTGGGCGCCCTTTCCGCCTGCAAGCCCCGTTTGTCGGGCATCGGCATGGCCATCGGCGTTCAGTTGAGTGCGGACGGGCTCAGCGTCGACGAGACCTGGACCATGCCCGACTACAGCAATCGCCCGGTGGTTACGGACATCGCATCGGCCACCGGCGTCCCGGTCATCGCCGCCAATGACAACGTTTGCGCCGTGATCGCCGAAACGCTTCACGGCAACCTGCGCCCCTGGCGGCGCACAGCCTACCTGACGGTTTCTACCGGCACCGGCGCCGGCATCCTGCTGCGTGAGGGTAGTCAGTCCTTCGCCTGGCTCGCGCAGGTGGGCCATCACATCGTGGACCTGCAGGGCGAGGACTGCGCATGCGGACAGCGAGGCTGTGTGCAAGCCGTCACCGGCGGGCAGCAGTTTCTGCGGCGCTACGGCCGTCCCGCCAGCGAAATCAGGGACGAGGCCGTCTGGCGCGAGGTGACCGAGATTCTGGCCGTGGCCATCGTCAACCTGGCTCGAATTACGCGGGTGCAGGCGGTCTGTGTCGGCGGCGGCATCGGCTACAACAATCCCTGGATCCGTGCCAACCTGGCCGGGCGCGTACAGGCCCGCGGGCCGGCAACCGGAGTCCGGGTGTTGTTTCCTGAATTCGGCGAGCAGGCGCCCGTCATTGGCGCGGCGCTATTGCCAGGCAGTCGGGACGTGACGATCCTGCGCTAGCCTTCCAGCCAGAACATCTCGCCGGCTTCCTCCACAATTGTTGCGGACTGCAGCGTCTCAATCGCCTTGGCGAGGCCCTCGTCCGGGGACATCAGCGCATCTTCATGTTCGATGGAAACGACGTAGTCGTAGTCAATCATGCGCAGGGCGCTGATGATGTCCTTCCAGGCCTTCAGGTCATGGCCATAGCCAATGGCGCGGAAGGTCCAGGACCGCTGTGGAATGAAATCGTAACGCTGGATGTCATTGCAGCCATTGAATTGCACGTTCATCATGTCCACCATGACGTCCTTGCCGTGCACGTGAAAAATGGCGTCGTCCAGGCGTCGAATCGCCGCCACCGGGTCCGCGCCATTCCACCACAGGTGACTGGGATCGAAGTTGCAGCCCAGGTGCTCGCCGGCAGCATCCCGCAAACGCAGCATCGTGTGCACGTTGTAGACCAGCATGCCCGGGTGCATTTCCAGTGCGAATCGAATGCCGTGGTCAGCGAAGAATTTCGTCGCCTCGCTCCAGTAGGGAATGGCGACCTCGTTCCACTGGTAGTCGAGAATCTCCAGGAAATGAGGCGGCCAGGGACAGGTGACCCAGTTGGGCCGCGTGTCGCCGGCGGCGCCCGAGGGCAGCCCTGAAAAGCCATTGACGACCGGCACTTCCAGCAATTGCGCCAGACGCACCGCATCGCGAATCTCCTGCCTGGAACGTTCTGCGATTTCCTGGTCCGGATGGATCGGGTTGTTGTGGACGCTGAGCGCGCTCAGCGTCAGGCCCCGTTCGTGGATTTCCCCCAGCCACGTCGCGCGGCGCTCCGCGCTAGCCAGCAAGTCGGCGACCGGACAGTGTTCGCTGCCCGGATAGCCGCCCACGCCTATTTCAACGGCAGATGCGCCGGCCGCCCTCGCCTTGTCCAGCGCCACCTCGAATGAATCGTTGGCCCACAGCGCCGTAAATACTCCGATTTTCATCCCCGCCTCCTGATTTGACCCTGTATTCGGGTGCCTATACAATAGCGGACAATTCTGGACCGAAATGGTTCGGGCGACAAGTGACGCAGGGAAGGAATTTGCGGATGACCATTCCGATCGGGTTGCAATTGTATACCATTGGTGACGAGACCCGGCGCGATTTCATCGGGACGATTCGGCGGGTTGCGGAAATCGGCTACGACGGCGT
>DAOUIB010000083.1:0-3978 GCA_034428275.1 Anaerolineae bacterium | reverse complement strand
GAGCACCTCAGCCTCCAGGCCGGCTTCGCTCAAACGCTGCAACATCCCTTCGCAGCTGTCACGATACAGGGCGGCGCGCGGTCCGGGCTGGCTTGTGAGTTCCTCGAAGACAGGGGTCGGCAGGGGATTGGCCAGGGTGGCGTCCCAGGTGACCAGCAGAATGTCCGTGAAAGCTTCAAAGACCATGTGGGCCGCTTCCGGGTCGCAATAGATATTGAACTCCGCCGGGAAGATGTCCGTGTTGCCGACGGCGTGCAGCGAACCGCCCATGACAACCAGTCGCTTCAAACGTTTAGGCAAGTCGGGGTCCAGCCGCAGCGCCAGGGCGACGTTGGTCAGCGGGCCGATCGCAACCAGTGTAATTTCCCCTGGCGCGGCAGTGCTCCGTTCGATGATTTGCGTCACGGCATGGCCCTCCGCAGGAAAGTGCCGCGCCGGTGGCCGCTGTCTGAGGTCACCCAGACCATCCGCCCCATGCACGAATTCCGTCTCGAAGCGCCAGGGCGCCACCAGAGGCAAATGCGCGCCGCGATAGAAGGGTACGTCGACGTCCATCACGTCCAGCACCGTGCCAACGTTGCGCACGACGTTTTCGAGGTCGATATTGCCGACGACGGTGGTGATACATTCGACCCGGGCGTCAGGACAGGCCAGCGCCATCATAAGGGCATGGGCATCGTCGACGCCGGCATCCGTGTCGATGATCAGTTTCAATGCGCGTCTTCTCCGTCAATCAGGTCCAGCAGTCGCTGGCGCCATGGACTGTCGTCCTCTGTCAAACGCGGCGCCACCTGCGCCGCCTCCTGAAGAAAGTGTTGCAGGCCGCGACCCTGTTCCTGGCCGCGTCTTGTGTGGATATCCAGGGCGTAGTCGGGGATTTTGGGTCGCAGGCCGCCTTCTACCGCGCGGCTCAACCAGTTGAGCAACTCGTCACTGGAGCGGTCCTTCACGCTCTGGCAGAGGAAGCGCAGGGCGTGAATGGCGAAGAGATAGCGGTCCCCCCGCGGCCGCGGCAGGCGCAGGTGCATCTGGTAAAGCGTCTCCACGAGGATGGGGGCCTGCAGGTCACCGAAGCCCACGTCCTCGACCGATATGACCTGCAGGCGACTCCACAGGACTTCCTCAAGTTCCTCGCTGGTGTTGAGCATTTCCCAGGCGAGCAGGGCGGCGTTCTCCAGGTTGCCTCGTCGAATCTCTTTCTGCAACGCGGAAATGACTTCGTCCGCGGCAAAATCGTGGATGGTGCGCACGCGGGTCCAGGGGTCCTGTTGCCATGGTGGCACGCTCATGTCGCCTCCGCCTTGCCAGGACGTACGATGTCCTTCAGGTCACTGATTTCCTGTCCGAAGCGGGCCGCGAAGTCCCGGCGTTTGATCAATTCGGAGGCGCGGATGCGCAGGGCGACCATCACGAGGGCGGCGATGGTGGCCAGCTGGGGCAGGGCCAGCACCAGGTCCGCCGGGATGTTCAAATGGGGCTGGGCCTGAATGAAGAAGGAAAGCGCTTCGGCGAATCCAAAAAACAGGGAGGTGAAGAAGGCCGCCACCGGGCGTTGCAGGGCGAAAAGGGATACGGTCAGCGCGATCCAGCCCCGGGCGGCCGTCATGTTCTCAAGGAACTGGCTGAGAACGCCAAGGGACAGGAAAGCGCCCGCCAGTCCGGCCAGCATGCCGCTGAGGGTCAGCGCAAAGATTTGTACGCGGGTCACATTGATGCCCACGGACTCGGCGGCTTCCTGATTTTCGCCCACGGCACGGATGTGTCGGCCGAAACGCGTGCGGAATAGCATCACCCGGACGACGACGACCATGACCCAGCCGACGTAGACGATGGCGTTATAGCCGCTCAACAGGGGGCCCAATACCGGCAAGTCTTCGATGAAGGGGATTTGCAGGGTTGGCAGGGAACTAATGCCGGGGTCCGCCAGGGTGCCATACACGCCAAAACTGGCGCGCATGAAGAAAACGGTGCCGTTGGCGACCAGCAAGTTGACGGCCAGGGCCAGGATGATCAGATTAATGCGAATGCGCAGGTAGAGAATGGCGAAAACCAGGCCGAGGATCCCGCCCGACACCGTCGCGGCGACCACGCCCACCAGCGGATCGAGGCCGCTCTGGAAAAGGATGGCGACGCCGACAAAGGCGCCCAGCAGCATCTTGCCCTCAATCGCCAGATTCAGGACACCGGCCCTGCTGGCCAGCAGGGCCCCCAGGGAACCCAGGACGAAGGGCGTGGCAAGACGAATGCTGCTCTGCACCAGGGAATCCGGCAGGCCAAAGAGGAAGACGATCGTCACAAGGGCGGCGCAGACCCGCATGACGACGCGGATTTCGCGTTGTCGGGTGTTGAGCAGGTCCAGCATGGCTCAGGCCTCGCTCGCGGACTGCGAAGGAGCGACGGACTCGGGGAAGAGACGAACGCGCAGTCTGGTGATGTTGTCGCGGAAGAAGTCTTCCATGGAAGCAAAGAGGATCATGAAGGCGATGATCATGCCGCCCAGCTGGCGCGGAAGATTCTCGAACTGCAGATTGATCGCGCCCTGTTCCAGCCCCGCAAAGAAACCGGCGACCAGCAGGATGCCGACCACTGACTCGCGCGCCAGGATGGCAACCAGCACCCCGTCGAAGCCAACACCGCCCAGGGCGAAACCGTCCACTATGCGGCGTTCCACGCCGAGGATCATCAGGGCGCCGGCCAACCCGCTTAGGGCGCCGCTGATGAGCATGGCGCGCAGCGTGGCGCGCGCGGAGGGGATGCCGCCATAGCGCGCAAAGAGGCGCGATCCCTCCGTCATGCGCTGTTCGTAACCGGCCGTCGTTCGATGCAGGAAGAACCAGATGATTGCGGCTGCCACCAGCACAAGCAGCAGCCCGATACCCAGGCGTGAACCGCGGAACCAGTCCACGTCGTTCAGTAGGGCGCGGGTGAAGGGCGTCAGCCAGGCCGTGTCGTCAATGGTGCGCGTGCGCGCGATGTTGTTGAAGTCGGCGCGCAAGGGGAAATTCACCATAAAGGTGACGAACTGGACCGCGATCGCATTGAGAATGATGGTGCTGATGAGCTCGTTGACGTTCAGGCGGACCTTGAGAATGCCGGCGATCCAGGAGTAGAAGGCGCCGACCAGCATGGCAGCCGCCATCGCGACGGGCGGTATGGTCAGGCGCATCAGGGTCAGTTGCAGGGGCGGGGCGCTGTCCGGGCTGGTTCCGGTGAGCAGGTAAATCTGGTCGGGCAGCCAGTAACCAAGGAAAACCGCGGCCACCGCCCCCAAAACGAGCTGGCCGTCCTGGCCAATGCTGAACATGCCGGCGCGAAAGGCGACTGTGGCGGAGAGCGCGGTCAGGATCAGGGGGGTGGCGCGCTCCAGTACGATGGCCAGCTTGTGCCCGCGCGTGCCGAGCGTGGGGGCGAAATGGGTGTGGACGGAGCCGTCCTCTTCCTCGACCGGGACGAACAGGAGGTGGCCGAAGTTTTCGCAGCCGCGGGCCCCAAAGCCTTCGCAAAACATGAAGGCGTAGGTGGGCAACGGCTGCTTTCCGGCGATGACGACAAAGGCGCTGCTGACCACCAGGCCCAGCAAGACCGCCGCAACAGGGATCGCGGCGCCCTCCAGAATGTGCCGCAGGCGGGTGATCATGGCCCGGGCTCCTGGTGGCCGGCCATTAGCAAGCCGATGCTCTCCTCATCAAGGTCTTCGATGTCGTGAACGGCCATGATGCGCCCTTCAAACATGATGGCGACGCGATCGCTCAGTGAAAAAATCTCATCCAGTTCTACCGAGACCAAAAGAATTGCCGCGCCGGCGTCGCGGGCCTCAACAAGTGTTTTGTGGACGAACTCAATACTGCCTATGTCCAGTCCTCGCGTCGGCTGGTTGGCGACGATCAGACCTGGATGGCCGTCCAGTTCCCGACCCAGCACGAGCTTCTGCAGATTGCCGCCGGACAGGGTGTGGATTTCCTCGCCGAGCCGCGCCGA
>DAOUIB010000082.1:0-8996 GCA_034428275.1 Anaerolineae bacterium | reverse complement strand
GCTGATGCTGGCCACCGGCAGGGCCTCCACCAGCATGGTGATGCTGATCACGCCCACCAGCAGGGGCAGGCCATGGATGCCGAGGCCGGCCAGCAACACCAGGTTGAAACAGACGCTTGAGCCCCAGGTCAGGCAGGAGAGCAGCAGGGTCAGCAAAAAGACGCGGGGCAGACGCAGGCGCGCCACGTTGCTCTCCAGCGCGGGCAGGGACGCAGCCAGGCGCCGGCTGAAGCGTCCCCGATCCGGCAGGCGCAGACGCAATTGACGCAGCAGCCAGCCGGCGCCGAACAGTCCTGCCAGGCAGAGCAGGAAAAGGGCGGCCAGCAAAAGAGTCAGCGCGCCGCGGTTTTCGTCAAAACGGTCGCTGCCCTGCACCAGGGCCGCGCCTCCGACCAGCAACACGATCAGCAACTCAAAGAGACGGGCGCCCAGCAGACTGCCGATGCCGGCGCCGACGCTCTGGCCGAAGTGCCGCCGCAACAGGAGCAGCCAGGCGAATTCGCCGGTCTTGAAGGGCATCAGACGCACCATCAGGTTGTGCACCAACACGACCGGCCACAGGGCATTCAGCGCCGGCGCGCCGGCGTCAAGCAGGACCTGAAAGCGGAGCGTACGAAAGAAATTGAGCAGCAGATAAATCAGGAGCGCCAGCAGCAGACTTGCGGGAGGGATGCCCGCGCTCATCCGCCGCAAGGCGTCCAGGTCCAGCGCGCCCAGCAAAAGGGCCAGCAGCAGCAGCGAGAAGATCAGCCCGACTAGGCGCCAGAGCCGGGCGGTGAAGGAGGCGGAAGACTTGTCGCCATTGCGCTGCATGAGTCGCAGTGTAGCCTTAAGGGCGGCGGCGGTCTACACTCTGCCAGGCAGCACACAAGGGGAAAAATGATCGCTCATGCAAATCCTGGCTGACAGGATTCACTGGTCCTGGGTCCTGCCCCTGCTTCTGCTGGCGGCGGCGCAGTCCGCCGCCCTGCTGGGTTCTCGCGGCTTCCATCTCGACGAGGCTGCGACCCTGCTGCGCACCGGGGGGCACAAGCCGGTCCCCTACAACCTGGCGGAGATTCAGCAGGCAATCCTCGACAAGTCCCCCGATCAGGCCATCGGCTGGTCGCTGCTGGTCGCGGCGTGGGCGCGCGTGGCCGGCTGGAGCGAGGTGGCGCTGCGTTCCCTGTCATGGTTTGCCGGATTGCTGGCGCTCGCCCTGCTTTGGCGCGCCGGGCGGGACATGTTGGGGGCCAGAGCGGGCCTGGTCGCCACGGCGCTGCTGGCGACCTCGGTGCTGTTCGTCACCTACATGGCCATCGCGCGCACCTATACCCTTGTGCTGCTTTTCTCGGTCATGGCCCTGTACGGCTACTGGCATGCCGCCCTGCGCCTGGGGCGTACGGGCCGGGCCGGGCCGCTGCTACTGTTTGCAGGGGCGACGGGTCTGCTGTATACCCACTATTTCGGGGCGTTGCTGGTGCCCTCCCTGGGGCTGTTTCATTTGCTAATGGTCCGGCGGGACCGGCGCTGGCTGCAAACGCTGGTTGTGATTTTACTGGCCGGGCTTGCTTTCCTGCCGCAACTTGAGTTACTGCTGACCGGCATTGCCCACAACAGGGAAGTGTTGGGGTCGGACCTGGCCCTGGCGCCTCACGCGGCCCTGAGCCGTATCGTCGAGGTTGTCAGCAACGGCCTGATCAACCTGCTGCCCAAGGTGGCGGGAGGGCTGTACGGCCTTGCCCTGGCGCTGCTGCTGTTTGAGGCGCGGCGTCGCCTTCGCCTGGGGCGCGCGCCGGACGCCGTCTGGCTGCTGATGAACGTTGCCCTGGTGTCACTGGCCCTGATCCTGCTGGCCAACGAAATTGCCGGCGTGTTGCTGCCAGGACGGATCCGTTACGCCCTGGGTCTGTGGCCCCTGCTGGCGCTGCTGGCCGGCCTGGGTCTGCGGCGGGCTGTGCCGGTGCGACCATTCCGGGTGAATTTCCATTTTGCAATGCTGGTGCTGCTGCTCGCCACCGGCCTGGTGGGCAACTTCCGCTCCAGTCTGCGCATGCGCTACGTCAACCCCTTTGCCGCCGCGCCCCTGCACCTCGCCATGCGGGACCTGGAGCCCATGTGGCAAGAAGGCGACCGGCTGGTTGTCGACCAGACGCACACCACGCACCCTCGCCAGATCTGGACCTACACCTACGACCTCGCGGACAGCCTCCTGACGCTGAAGCCGGAAACGGCGACTCCCTGTGACTCCGCCTGTCTCTCCACCATGGCGCAGGACCTGCAACAGCACGCGAACGTCTGGCTGCTGTTTGCGAACCCCGCCGGCGATTTGCAGGGCCGCCTGCAGCAGGCGCTCCTGGACTCCGGCATGACGACCTGCCGCAGCTTCGATTACCGGCAGCAGGAAGCGCTGACACTTACGCACCTGGCCCAGGGTGAAACCGGTTGCGCCTGAACGGAACGCCCGCCACAGCCCTGCCTGGAGCGGTGAACCGGAATGGCAATTCGTTTATCGCCAGTGCACAATGTGTCCTGTTGTAGCCCATGGCAACTGGCACAAATGGCTCTTTCCAGGCTCTCTGCGGATCATCGCTGGCTGATCGTAGTCCCGGTATTGCTGCTGGCAGCCCTGCTGGCCGGGCGCAAACTCAACACCTGGGCCTTTTCCCCTGACGAAAGTTCCACAATGATCGCTGCCGGTGCAAGGGACTTTGGACCTCGCACTCCTGGCGAGGCCGTGCAAGCCCAGAACAGCCGGGCAGCGGACCAGGCATTTGGCTGGGCGCTGGTCATAAACCTCTGGGGTCGCCTGGCAGGCTGGAGTCCCGTCGCTGTGCGGGCGTCTGCCTGGCTGGCCGGTCTGTTGAGCCTGGCCCTGGTCTATCGGGTTGGAAAAAGCCTCTTCACGCATGAAGCCGGCGCCATGGCCGCCTTGCTGATGACCGCCTCGACACTGTTTGTCAGCTACATGCACGTGGCGCGGACCTTCACCCTGGTCACCCTGTTCTCTTCACTGGCGCTGTGGGGTTACTGGCGACTGGCCATCGATCCTCGCCCCCCGGCCCGCAGACATCTGGCCGGGCTGGTGACGGGCGGCATTGGCTTGCTCTACACCCATTACCTCGCCGCGTTGCTCCTTTTGGCGACCGGGCTTTTTCACCTGGTCTTCGTGCGCAAGGACCGCCGCTGGTGGCGAGTTTTCCTGATATTCGCGCTGATTGCAATCACTGTGACGCCCGAATTGACGGTCCTGTTCCGCGCCGCAGACCTTTACCTGGCAAAAGCGACGCCTCCGCTGACGGCATCGGCCATGGTGATCCACATCCTCTACTCGCTGACCAACAGCCTGGCGAGCCTGCCCCAGCGAACGGGCCCGGTCCTGCTGATTGTGTTTTTGGTCGCCCTGGTGTTTCTGATGCTGCGCCAGGCGCGCAAGGCACATCGCTTCGGCAGCTTCCTTGGCATGGTAGTCCTGCTCCACATCACCCTGATTCTTGCCATTAACGAAGTGATCGGCGTGTTGTGATTTTTGGACCGCATACGCTATTTCCTTGTCCTTTGGCCGGCGATTGCCCTGCTGGCCGGCTGCGGCATCTGGCAACTGCGGCGCAGGCAGCGGCGCCTGGCGGAGTGGTTGCTGGTCGCCGTCGTGGCCAGCGGCGTGGCCCTGATACTGCGCACCGGCATCTACCTTTCGTATGCCACCTACAACCAGACCTTCATTCATCTGGCGGACCAGGCAATGCAGCAGCAGGCGCGCCCTGACGACCTGCTGCTGCTGCAGGAAACGGACCTCAATGCCTTTTACGAGGGCGTCCTGCACCGGCCGCGCGAAATCTGGACCAGGGGTTCAGACCCCGACGTCGTGGCGCGCCAGGTGGCCGCTCATGAACGAATCTGGCTGCTTGCGGGCGAAGCGGACAGCGCCGTCGAACATCGCCTGTCGCAGGACATGCGCCTGTGTGACCGCGCTGTCAATCGCAAGGACCTCAAATTGACCCTGTTTGCCAGGAGCGAAAGGGACTGCAACTGAGAATCGTGCATCCAGGGAGACAGGCGAATTCGACCCGGAAGGGCAAGACGCTACAATTTGACGGGTTCCAGCAAGCGAGTTGCCCGGAGATGCCGTACCCTTGCCGCTGAAGAGAACCGCCTGGCTTTGGATGATTCCAGTACTTCTGCTGGCGGTCCTTTTGGCCGGTCGCCGCCTGAACTCCCTGACCTTCACCCGGGATGAAACCTGGACCCTGATGACCGCAGGGGCGCGCAACTACGGTCCCTTTACAATCGCGCAGGTGCAGGCAGTCCAGCAGCAACTGGCCCCCGACCAGGCCTTTGGCTGGGACCTGCTCATGAATCGCTGGGGCGCCGTGGCCGGCTGGAGCACCGTGGCCATGCGCGCCTGGTCGCTGCACTTCGGGATGTTGGCCCTGGCCATGCTCTGGCGCGCCGGACGGGACATGTTTGGGGACGTGGTTGGCCTCGCTGCCAGCCTGCTGCTCCTGAGTTCCTCGCTCTTCGTCCAGTATTTCCACATCTCGCGGGCATTCACGCCGGTCGCCTTTTTTTCGTCCCTGCTCCTGTTTGCTTACTGGCGGGTTGCCCTGGCATGGCACCCGCGTGACCGCCTGGGTCAGGCGAGTTTGCTGGCGGGAGGTATCGGCCTGCTCTACAGTCACTATTTTGCCGCCCTGTTGCTGCCGGCCCTGGGGCTCTTCCACCTCCTGTTTGTGCGCAAGGACCGTCGCTGGTGGGTGACGTCGCTGCTTCTGCTGCTGATCCTTCTCGCCGCCGCCCCTGAATTGACCGTTCTGCACCTGGGCGTGGAACACAACGTCTCGCGATATGGCGCGGCAGGACCTCACATGCACCTGACGGAGGTTCTTCAACGCCTCCTGTACACTGCGAGCAATGGTGTAATTCGCTGGCCGCGGCCACTGGGCGCGGTCCTGCTGCTCCTCTTGCCGATAGCAGCCCTGATACTGCTCAGGACCCGTTCCCGCTGCACCACGCAAATGCGTACGGCCTGGTTTCCGGGATTCATTGCACTGAGTTTCTTCTTGCTTGTCGTGGCGGTCAATCATTTCGTGCCGGTCCTCTTCCCGAGACGCATGCGTTACCTGCTGGCCCTGTGGCCACCCGTGGCCCTGATCCTTGCCGGCGCACTGCAGCGCCTGGGGCGGCGCAGGCAGCGACTGGCTGACCTGCTGCTGGCAGGAATCGTCGCCAGCGGCATCGCCCTGATTCTCGCCACACCCTATTACCGACAACTTGACTATCATGAAGAATCCATCATCCACCTGGCCGACCAGGCGCTCCAGCGATTGGCAAGGCCCGACGACTTCCTCGTATTGCATGAGGAGGTGCTGCCGTCAGACCTGCTGAACAGGGACTACTATTTGCATGTCTGGGAGTTCCCGCGAGAAGTGATCTCCGACGAGACGGAACCTGAACAGGTCTTCCAGTCAGCCCGGGACCATTCCCGCGTCTGGCTGCTGGCGAAATGGCAGGGTAGCGCCACCGAAAAGGAATTTGCCGCAGCCATGCACTTCTGCCAGCGACCCGTCAGGCGCGGGGACCTGGTGTTGGCCCTCTACGCCCGCAGCGAAGCCGACTGCGCCTGAGGTTGAACTCCGCACTGGCCTTGCCCTTGCAGCCAATTGAGCGTGACAAATTGCTCAATTCGGTTTTATGATGTGACGCATTCGCGCAGCGAAAGTCTTCGAACCGTGAATTTCACAGGGCTGTTACGGGAGCAACGCTGGTTGACAGTAGTAGCCGTGTTGCTGCTGGCCGCGCTGCTGGCCGGGCGCCAACTCAATACCTGGGCCTATGCGCCTGACGAGAGTTATACGATGATCTCTGCCGGCGCCCGTGGATTCGGGCCCCGCAGCCTTGCGGAAACCCTGCAGGTCGGGATCGTCAACGAGTTGGACCTGGCCGTTGGCTGGATGCTTGGCATGAATCTGTGGGGAAGTGTGGTTGGCTGGAGCACGGTCGCCACCAGGGCCCTTTCATGGTTCGCCGGACTGATGACCCTGGCGCTGGTATACCGGGTGGGCCGAAGTTTGTTCGCTTTTGAAGCGGGCCTTTTCGCTGCGCTGTTGCTGGGCGTTTCGATCCTGTTTGTCAGCTATATGCACGTGGCGCGCCTGTATACGTCGGTCACGATGTTTTCCATCCTGGTGCTGTGGAGTTACTGGCGCCTTGCCATCGACTCGCGCCGCAGGTCCCGCAGGCACCAGGCAGCGTTGTTGCTGGGCGGCGTCGCACTGATTGACACACATTTCCTGGCGGCATTGATGTTGCCGGCGATCGGCCTGATCCATCTGTTATTCCTGCGCAGGGACCGGCGCTGGCGGCGGGTGGCCCTGCTCCTTGCAATCGTGGCGCTCGCCGTCCTTCCCGAATTGTCATTCCTGTTGCGCGATGCCGGGAATTACAGTTCCAGTATTTCCGGCCACATGACCTCGCCGGCAATGACGATCCGTCTGCTATACGCGCTGAGCAACAGTCTGGTCAGCCTGCCCCAGCTGGCAGGCCTGCCACTGTTGTTGGCGTCTGCGGTCTTGCTGGTGGTTCTTGTGTTCCGCAGACCAGGCAATGCACAGCACACCGGCTGGTTCCTTGCCCTTGTGGCGCTGCTGCATTGCCTGCTGATACTGGCCGTGAACGAAGTCATCGGCGTGCTGAGGTACCCTGACCGGATACGCTACTTCATGGGTTCCTGGCCGGTATTGGCCCTGTTGGGAGGACATGGCCTGCATCAACTGTGGCACAGACGGCGGCGTTTGGCGGAATGGTTGCTGGTCGCCATCGTTGCCAGCGGCGTCGCCCTCAACCTGCGCTCGGGTATTCATCTCACCTACGCCACCTACAACTTGACCTTCATTCATCTGGCGGACCAGGTGCTGCAGCAACATGCGCGCGAAGGCGACCTGCTGCTAATGGATGAATTGGACCTGAACGCATTTTACGAAAAGAATCTGCACCGCCCGCGCGAGTTCCTTGACAAAGGTTCAGACCCCGACGTCGTGGCGCGCCAGGTCGCCGGCCATGAACGGGTCTGGCTGCTCGCCGGGGAACCGGACAGCGACTACGAAGACGCGCTTTCGGCACAAATGCAGCGCTGCCGACGACCGGTAAACCGGGGCTCCCTGGTGCTGACCCTCTACGCCCGCAGCGAGGCCGACTGCGCCTGAGCGCCGCGCTCAGAAGAGTTGCACGTCCACCATCGTCCCGGCGCGCAGGCCGCCGCTGTCCAGCGGGACCTGCACCAGGCCGTCCGCGCCCACCAGGGTGAAGATCAGCCCCGATTTGCCGAAGACCGGCTCCGCCAGCAGCTGACCGTCACGCTCGCGCAGTCGCACCGGCACCGTATCCTCCCGTCCGCTGGCCGAGGACAGGTTGGCGCCCAGCAGCGCGCGCAGGCTCGCGGCCGGCGATGGCGTCGCGCCCGACCAGCAGCGCAGCAGCGGCAGCAGGATCTGCCGCGCCACCAGCAGGGCCGAGACCGGGTTGCCCGGCAGGCCGATGACCGCCTTTCCTTCACAAACCGCCAGCAGCGTCGGCTTGCCCGGACGCACGGCCAGCCCGTGCTGCAGCACGCCCGGCGCCCCCAGGCGCTCGATCACTGCGCGCGTCAGGTCCCGCGCCGAGACGGAGCTGCCGGCCGTCAGCACGAGCAGGTCCGCCGCCGCGTGACCCCGCCGCGCCCGATCGCAATAGTCGTCGAACTCGTCGCGGGCGATGCCGCAATGCAGAGGCTCGCCGCCCGCCTCACGGACCAGCGCCGCCAGAACGTGGGCGTTGATGTCGCGGATCTGACCGGGCGCGGGCGTCGCCTCCGGCGGCACCAGCTCATCGCCGCTGCTGAGAATGGCCACGCGCGGGCGCGCGCGTACGCGGACCTCTGTGACGCCCGCCGCCAGCAGACCGCCGACCTCCTGCGCCCGCAGGGTCTGCCCGGCCTGCAGGAGCAGCGCGGCGGCGGCGACGTCCTCGCCCGGCTGCAAGACGTTTTCGCCGGGCGCGACCGGCGCCAGCAACTCGACGTCTTCACCCAGCGTTTGCGTGCGCTCCAGCATGATGACGGCGTCCGCGCCTGGCGGCAGCATCCCGCCGGTGTGGATCAGCAGCGCGTTGCCAGGCGTCATTGACTGCTGCGCGGCCTCGCCCATGCGCAGTTCGCCCGCCACCCGCAGCAGCGCCGGCAAGGCGGGGGAGGCGCCGAAACTGTCCGCCGCGCGCAGGGCGTAGCCATCGACCGTACTGCGCGCGAAGGCCGGCAGTTCCTCCGGCGCGTGTACGTCCTGCGCCAGCGCGCGACCAATGGCTTCGCGCGGGTCCAGCGATTCAAGGGCGGGCGTCGGATGCCAGTGCGCCAGCAGGGTCTGCAGCGCCTGCGCCACCGGTTGCACGTTGAAGAATTCAGCGCTGTTCATGGATGGAGTATAGCGGGAGACCGATGGCAGGGACTTTGGCGGCCGGCCCTGCGTCAGGTTCCCTTTTCCCCCAGGCCCAGACGCCAGGCGTGCGTATAGGCCCGCAGACCGCCGCGGCGCACGTAGCCGATGACGCATATCTGCCAGGCCTCGGCCAGGCGGATCGCCGTGCTGGTCGGCGCCGTGCGACTGGCCACCAGGGGGATGTCCAGGCGGCGCGCCTTGGAGAGCATCTCCGAACTGATGCGTCCGCTGCTCAGCAGCAGCCGGTCGCGCGTGGCGATGCCACCCTGTAGCGCGAGCCCGGCGATCTTGTCGATGGCGTTGTGGCGCCCCACGTCCTCGGCGCTCAACAGCAGCAGCTCCTCGTCGGCCAGCACCGCCGTATGCACGCCGCGAACCGCATTGTAGAGCCGCGCCGCGCCCTGCAGATCGCGCATGCGTTGAAGAATGACGTCCGGCTGCGTGCGGAAGTCGCTGTTGAGCGGCGGATACGACTCCGTGATGTGCTGCATGGTCACGCCGCCACCGCAGCCGCTGGTCAGGACCATACGCCGCGGCGGCTCGAAGTCG
>DAOUIB010000081.1:0-1525 GCA_034428275.1 Anaerolineae bacterium | reverse complement strand
GGAGGGATAGACGAACACTTCCGCACAATTATACCAGAGCGGGAGTTCGTCTGCCGGAAGAAACCCGGGAAAGTGGACTTCATCCTTCAGTCCACGTCGCTCCACGTTCGCGTAAATTTCAGCGTAGTCCCAGCCCCGGTCGCCGGCGAGGACCAGCGGCAAACGTGAAGGGAGGCGGGCGTAGGCCTCCAGCAGGGTGAGCAGATTTTTGCGCGGTTCGAGGGTGCCGATGAAGAGCCAGAAACGCTCCGGCAGGCCGACCCGCTGCCGAAAGGAATCGATTTCCGCCCGGGGCAGCGGGCGAAAGCGCTCATGGTCGACGCCGGGCAGGGCGACGTCGATGCGGTCCGGCGGGATATTCAGCAATTCGACAAGGTCAGTCGCCGTACTCTGCGATATGGCAATGACGCGGCGCGCCCTTTTGCAGGTGTGGCGGGTCAGGAGTTGGAGGTAGCGTCGCCGCGCCGATGGCAACAGTTGCGGAAAACGCAGAAAACTGAGGTCGTATACGGTCACCACCAGGGGTCCTGTCTGCAAGAGGGGCCCCACGAATGCCGTCGCGTGCAGCAGGTCGAAGGAAGCGCACTGAATGGGCTGGGCCAGTTGCTCCCAGAGAATGCGCCGCAGCGGGTTCTGCGTGTCCAGCCCCGAGCGACGCAACTGCAGGTCAGGAAAGTCGGCGGCGCTGTGCCGCCCGCACATGACGGTGAAGCGCCAGTCCGGCGGCGCCTCGCCAGCAAGGCGCGACAGCGTGTGCCACAGATAGCCGTGTATCCCGGCGCTGCGAAAGCCGCTTTGGCCGGACAGCAAATGGGCGTTGATGCCGACGTGAGGCATGGCGCGTAGCGCGTCCCTGTGCGGGTCTGTGGTCGTCGATTATAGTCCTGCCGCAGGCGGGAGGCATGATTCATCGTGAAACACGAAGGTTCATTCAGTGACTCCTGGACCTTGCGGGCAGAGGCCACTCGCGGCTGGATCAGCGAACTCGCCTGGGCGCCAAAGGGGCGTGCGCTGGCCCTGGCCGGGGCCACGGGAATCGCCCTGTACGCCGTCCGGCGCAGTGAACTGCAATTGCGTGCGGTGTTGGAAGGCCATGAGGGGCCGGTCAAGGGGATCGCCGTCTCTCCCGACGGCGCCACGCTGGCCTCGGCCGGCGCAGACCGCAGCATTCGCCTTTGGGACCTGAAGCGCGGCGCCGCCATGCGTCGGTTGGACGGACATGGCGGTTCCGTGGAGCGCGTGGCCTTCTCGCCGGACGGCGCGCTGCTGGCCTCTGCCGGGGCCGACACGTCGCTGCGCGTGCACGACATCCGGAGCGGGACAGAGTTGAATATGATCGGCAGCCACGAAGACGAAGTGCGCGCCCTGTGCTTCTGCGAAGGCGGCCGCCTGCTGGTCAGCGGCAGTCGTGACCGGCAGGTCTGCGTGCACGACCTGGCCAGCGGCCGCCTGCTGCGTGCGGAAACTCATGCGGACTGGCTGCGGGTTCTGACGACCATGCCCGGAGATGACGGTCAATTGCTCT
>DAOUIB010000080.1:0-1684 GCA_034428275.1 Anaerolineae bacterium | reverse complement strand
GCTACCTGGTCCACAACCTGGAACACGGCCATATCTGGCTCTCCTGGCGCGACGAAGCCGACCGGGAAGCCATCGAGTTGTTCCGTCAGTTGCATGAGCAATTCCCCGAGTGGGTCGTGGTCAGTCACCGGCCGGAAAATGACCGGCGTCTGGCGGCGGCGGCCTGGGGACGTCTGCTCAAACTGGACGCGCCGGACAGCGAGGCGCTGACCGCCTTCATTATGCGCTACCGCGACAAGGCGCCGGAGAGCGTCCCCGGCTGAGCCCGGCACCTACTCCAGATTGGCGTGGCGCGCGAACATCAGACCGGGGTCCGTCCCCAGTTCCTGCATCAGCAACGCCGTGAGTACGTCGCAGAGAATGCCCAGCGACTGCTCGTAGAGCGAACCCATCGGTTGCACCGATTCGCTTTCCGTCTGAACATCCTGCAGCTTGGGGCTGGAGGCACGGATGTGCAGGATGTGGTCCGCATATTGGCTGACCGGCGACTCCTCGGCGATGGTGATCAGCGCGACAAGGGCATTGAGTTCGCTGGCGCGCCGGGCCTGGGCGATGATGGAATCCGTGCGGCCGGAGCCCGAGCCGATAATCAGCAGGTCGCCGGCGCCGATGGCCGGCGTCGTCACCGCCCCGACGACGTGTGCGTCAAGGTCGAGGTGCATCAGGCGCATGGCGAAGGCCTGCATCTGCAGGCCGGAGCGGCCGCGCCCGGCGACGAAAATGCGCCGCGCCTGCAAGATGTCGCGGCGCAGGTCGGCCACGGCCTCGGGGTCAATGCCGGTGAGCGCCGACTGCAATTCCTGCAAAATCGCGCCCAGCAGTGCGTTGAAGTCAGACATGGGCCCGCATTTTCTCCATAATCCGGCGCGCCGCAAGCCCTGGTTGCGCGGCGCCGGTGATGGCGCCCCCCACGATGACCGTGTCAGGGCGCCAGGGCGCCAGCGCCTCGATCGTGTGTTCGTCGATGCCGCCGGCCACCGCCAGCTGCAGCTCCGGCAACGCCGCGCGCAATTCGCGCAGGGGCGCGACCGGGTCGCCGCAGCCATCGTGGGCGCGGTGTACACAGAATCGCTCGCAGCCCAGCGCCAGCAAGTGTTCTACGCGTCCCAGGGGTTGCGGCACGGCGATCAGGTCCACCAGAATCTCGCCGCCGCAGTCGCGCGCCGCCGCCAGGGCCGACGCGATCGTCGCGTCGTTGGCGACGCCCAGTACCGTCACCTGGTCCGCGCCGGCGTCAAAGGCGAGACGCGCCTCCAGGTCGCCGGCGTCCATGATCTTGAAATCCGCTTGCAGCGGCGTGTCGGGCAACTCCGCGCGCAATCGTCGCAAGGCTCTGACGCCCTCGCGCAGCAGCAGCGGCGTGCCCGCCTCGACAACGTCCACCCAGGGCTGCGCCGGCCGCAGCGCCTGCAGACCACCTTCCAGCGTTCCGTCGAGCGCCAGTTGAAGTTTCAAGGGTCCATACCCAGGCTGGTGTTTCCCTCTATCAGTCTATAGCCTTCCCCAACCCTGCTCAACAGACCAATCCCGGCACCGCCCGCCGTTGACAGGGCCCGCGCCAGGCAGCAGGATAGTCGCCTTATGGCCCTCGACTACGTTATCGACCAGGACTGCGCGCCCAAGCAGGCGCTGACGACGGCCGGCATCCTGGAGCGGCTCAAGGCCCGCGAGCGCGCGTCAACCA
>DAOUIB010000079.1:0-1768 GCA_034428275.1 Anaerolineae bacterium | reverse complement strand
CGAGCACCACATGTACGCCGGCGTGCCCTGCTACAACCTCGGCCGGCTCTACGAGGAAATCGCCGACGACATGCCCGAGCCGCGCAGCCTGATCGGCGCCTGGCGCGAGATGCGCATGGTCTGGCGCAAACAGAAGGCTGACTCGGACTACCAGTTCGACACGCCCCTGCCCCCGACGGCGCGCAGCGTCCGCAGCGAAGAGCCGGAAGCAATCGATCTGGAGAGTTCCATCGGCGACCTCGCGCCGCAGGGCCTGCGTTAAGGGCGATCAAGCAGATAACCCAACCTGTTGCCCTGTTTCACGCGGGCGACAAGGTGTATCCGCGGGCGACATATCATGTCGCCCGTACACAAAGGTGCGTTCATCTGTAGGGGCGTCTTGTCAAATCGCCCACCCGAACATGACGCAGCGCCATTGTAGGGGCGATTTATCAAGTCGCCCGCATCCACAAAAAGCATCCCTCAGGGACGATCTGTCAGATCGCCCGCGCTGTCGGCACGTCGCAGGCGGGCGACATCGTATGTCGCCCGTACAGCGTTACATTTGCAGGGCCGTTTGTTCAGATCGCCCACCCGAACTTAACGCAGCGCTATTGTAGGGGCGACTTATCAAGTCGCCCGCATCATCCCGACGCCCACGTGGTGGCGGGCGACATGATATGTCGCCCCTACACCATTCGCTGCAGATCGATCGCGGGAAAAGGGCCGCCAGGCAGACCTTCGCCTCCCTGGCTATACTCCGGCACAGGTGGCATTTGTGTCAGGAGTTTGCGAGATGAGTTATCCACCGCTGGCTGACGTGCGCAAGACGCTGCGCGTGGAGTGGTACCGCAGCCCCATCCCCGGAAAGAGACTGCGCGAGCTGTCCCGCCGCAGCGACCTGCAGGGCTGGTTCCAGGCCGGCGGGCACCTGGCCCTTTTCTGCCTCACCGGCGCGCTGGTCTTTCACTTCTGGTCGCTGCAGCTCTGGGGCGCCTTTCTGCTGGCGCTTTTCTGCCACGGCACGGTCACCAGCTTCTTCAGCGGCATCGCCCCGCATGAACTTGGCCATGGCACCGTCTTCCGCAGCAAATGGCTCAACAAGGTCTTTCTGCACATCTTCAGTCTGATCGGCTGGTTCGATACCTACGACTACAACATGAGCCACACCTACCACCACCGCTACACCCTGCATCCCGAAGGCGACCGCGAGGTGCTGCTGCCGATAGAGCCCACGCTGGCCTCGACCTTTGTGCTCCAGCTCTTCACCATCAACCTGCTGACGCGGCGCGGGCGCACCTTCAGCAAGGGCGGGCTGATCGACAACATCGTCACCTCCCTGCGCACCGCCCTCGGGCTCAACGACCCGGGACGCGCCCCCGGCACGGACTGGGTGCGCGCCCTGCATCAGGACCAGCCTGAGGAATACCGCAAGACCGTGCTCTGGTCGCGCATCCTGATTCTCTTCCATGGCTCGATTCTGGTGATCGCCATCCTGACCGGCCTGTGGGTGCTGCCGCTGATCTTCAGCACGGCGGTCTTCACCGCCAACTGGCTGGGCTACTTCCTCGGCCTGCCGCAGCACTGCGGCCTGCAGGACAACGTCAACGACTTCCGCAAGAGCGTGCGCTCGATGCGCCTCAACCCGCTCTTCTCCTTCCTCTACTGGCGCATGGAGTGGCATATCGAGCACCACATGTACGCCGGCGTGCCCTGCTACAACCTCGGCCGGCTCTACGAGGAAATCGCCGACGACATGCCCGAGCCGCGCAGCCTGATCGGCGCCTGG
>DAOUIB010000078.1:0-4650 GCA_034428275.1 Anaerolineae bacterium | reverse complement strand
GCCATGGTTATGCATGGCAACTGCGAAACGGTGGTAAGTCTCTTCGCCGCCATGCGACTCGGCCTGGTGCTGGTGCCACTGGGCGCGCGCCTGAGCGCTGATGAACGCGACGCGATTCTGCAAAATGCCAATTGCCACTGGTTGCTGCCCGAATCTACGGGAGAGCCGCTCCAGCGCCTTCCCGGGAACGGGGTTTCTGACAGCGTTCCCGTCCCGCTTGACCCGCCTCCGGGCCAGGCGGGAGCTTTCCTGGACGGGACGCTGAGGCCATCCGCGCCGATGGCCATTGTCCACACGTCCGGAACGACCGGGGCGCCAAAGGGCGTCGTGCTCACGCCAGGCAACTTTTATTACAGTGCGATGGGCGCCACGCTACGCCTTGGACATCTGCCGCAGGACCGCTGGTTGTGCGCGATGCCCCTTTGGCATGTTGGCGGTCTGGCCCTGGTGACCCGCGCAGTCCTGCAGGGCTCAACAGTGGTGTTGCATCCCCGCTTCGATGCAGAAGCCTTCATGCACGCCCTGCAGCATGAAGGCGTCACCATGGTCTCGCTGGTGCCCGCCATGTTGCATCGTGCACTCGAATACCGGGACGGAGGCTGGCCGGGAAACCTTCGAATTGCACTGCTGGGCGGCGCGCCCTTGTCAAAGGACTTGCAGGAGCGGAGCCTCGACAGGGAATTGCCGGTGGCGCCGACCTGGGGTCTCACCGAGACTTGCTCGCAGGTTGCAACGTTGTTGCCGGCAGAGGCGGTGCACAAACCGGGCAGCACAGGAAAACCCCTTTTCTTCTCATCACTTCGAATTGCCGACGACTCTGGTCAAGAACTGTCGATGGGGGAGATCGGCGAGATTCTGGTCCGCGGACCGACTGTGATGCAGGGCTACCTGGGCGATCAACAGTCGACCTACGCTGCGATTCTCGACGGCGAATTGAGGACAGGCGACCTGGGCTACCTTGACGACGAAGGAGACCTGTTCGTCCTTCAGCGTCGCGACGACCTTATCATCAGCGGCGGCGAAAACGTCTACCCAGGGGAAATCGAAAGCCTTTTGATGGCGCATCCCCTGGTGGAGGATGCCGTCGTGCTGGGCATCGACGACGCCGAGTGGGGGCAACGCGTAGCAGCAGTGGTGCAGGCCAGGAGGACTGACGGATTCGGCGAAGAGGAATTGTCGGCATTTCTGCGGAAGCGCATTTCCGCTATCAAATTGCCGCGCAAATGGTGGATTACTGACCAAAGTTTTCGCCCGGTTTCCGGCAAGGTGAGGCGATCGGACCTGGCGCAACTGTTCAAGGACGAATCGTGCCCCGGGTCTTCGTCAACGAGTTGAGTTACCACTTCCGCCGTGAAGGCAGTGGTGCGCCGCTCCTGCTGCTGCACGGCTTTACCGGCTCCCATGCCAGTTGGTCGCATCTCCTGCCTGGATTCGCCGGGCATTTTCTGACCTACGCCGTCGATTTGCCCGGCCACGGCAAGACCGACACGCCCAGGGATGCGGCGCGCTGCCGGCACGATTTGGTCAGCGCCGACCTGGTGGCCCTGATGGCCCGCTGCGGACATGAGCGTTTCAATCTGCTCGGCTATTCCATGGGCGGGCGTCTGGCGCTGGCACTGGGCATTTGCTATCCGGAACACGTCTCTGCTCTGGTCCTGGAGAGCGCGTCGCCAGGGTTGCTTACTGCAAAGGAACGGGAACGGCGACGACGGCAGGACGAAGCGCTGGCGCGAAAAATCGAGGCCGGGGGCGTGCGCTGCTTCGTGGATGAATGGGAACAGCTGCCGCTTTTTGCCAGCCAGGGGCAGTTGTCCGCTTCCGCAAGAGAAGCCCTGCGGGCGCAGCGTCTGGGTAACAGCGCCCACGGCCTTGCAGCCAGCCTGAGAGGCGCAGGAACCGGTGCGCAGCCTTCATTCTGGCCCCTGGTTCCGCAACTCAAGACAACCACGCTCTTGATCTGCGGCGAACTGGATACGAAATTCTGCGACGTGGCCAGGCGAATGCTGTCGGCCAACCCGGCTCTCAAGCTGCGGCAGGTTGCCGGCGCGGGACACTGCGTGCATCTGGAGCGGCCGCAGTCCTTCCAGCGTGCCGCATTGGACTTTCTGATCGGCCAGGAGAAGCGCCATGCTGGTATTTGACGGTCACCTCGACCTCGCCTGGAACGCCCTGCAATGGAACCGGGACATCCAGCAATCCGTACACACCTTGCGTGTGCAGGAAGCGGGTCTCATCGGTAAGGGACGGGGTCAAAACACCGTGGCCTTGCCAGAGATGAGGCGAGGATCAGTATTCCTGTGCTTCGCCACCATCCTGGCGCGTTCGACGCCAATTCAGGTGCCGCACGTGGACTTTCATTCACCGGCCCAGGCATTCGCCAGCGCGCAGGGCCAACTTGCGTGGTATCGGGCCATGGAACGACAGGGCGAGCCGGTCATCATCACCGGCCTGGAACAACTGGACGCCCACCTCCACGCCTGGAAAAGTCATTTGGACGGAGAAAGGGCGGAATCCCCTCCTACTGGAATCATCCCCTGCATGGAGAGCGCAGATTCCATCCTTGAGCCGGAAGACCTGGAGAACTGGCAGGCCGCAGGAATTCGTTTGATTGGACCGGCGCACTATGGTGCGGGGCGCTACGCCGGCGGCACAGGGGTGGAAGCGGGATTGACAGACAGAGGCCGCCGATTGCTGCGGGAAATGGAAGGGCATGGCGTCATGCTTGATCTGACGCATCTGTCGGACGCGTCTTTCTGGCAGGCGCTGGAGCTTTATCACGGGCCGGTGTTGGCCAGCCACAGCAACTGTCGGGCACTGGTGCCCCACCAGCGCCAGTTCAGTGATGCACAACTGGAGGCCATTATCGCAAGAGACGGGGTCATCGGCGCCGCCCTCGACGCCTGGATGCTGGTGCCCGGCTGGGTCAAGGGCGCCAGGACAAACAGGCAAGCCACGCTCGCGATGGTCGCCGACCACGTCGATCATGTCTGTCAGCTGGCCGGCAACTGCCGCCACGCCGCTCTGGGCTCGGACCTGGATGGCGGCTTTGGGCGCGAACAATCGCCGGCGGACCTCGATACCATCGCCGATCTGCAGAAGATCGCGGCCCTGCTCGAAGGGCGCGGTTACAGTTCGGAGGAAGTGGCCGCCGTCATGCATGGCAACTGGTTGCGCCTGCTGCGCAAGGCCTGGGGAGCTAGGTGACCGGCGGGCTGAGCAGCAGCGAAACGCCGGCCAGCGCCAGCAGGGCCAGCATGACCCGTTCAAAGAACAGCCGGTCCACGCGGTTGATGACGCGGCGTCCCAGCCAGACAAAGGGCGGCACGAGGGGCAGGGCCCAGGCCAGACTGGCGATCAGGGGCAGGTCGACCACTCCGGTGGCGAAATAGCCCGGTAGCTTGGCCAGATTCACGAAGAAAAAGAAAAAGGTGATGGTGCCCACGAAAGCCGCCGGCTGCGAACGTTGCAGCAACAGCCACGCTGTTATCGGCGGCCCGCCGAGATTTGCCAGGGTCGAGGCAAGGCCGGCCGCCATCCCTGCCAGCTGGCCGTGCCAGTCCCGCGGCCTGTAATTCAGATGCGGCATGGAATCGCTGGCCAGTTTGTAAATCACGGCGACGATCGTCGTGACTCCGAGGATGCGGCGGAGCACGAGATCCGGCAGGGACACGAGCAGGACCGTGCCGATGACGATGCCAAGGATGGCTCCCGGCAGAAGCAAACGCAGATAGCGGACCTCCCATTCGCGCCAGTAGACGCGCATGGCGAAGAGGTCGCCCATGATGAGCAGGGGCATGGCGACCCCAACCGCGCCGGCCACGGACATCCGCTGCGTGAGCAGGGGCAGGACGATGGCGCCCGCCAGCGACCCGCCAATGCCCCCCTTGACCAGGCCAATTGCCATCGCCGCGATGACCAATGCGAGTGTGGATTCCATCGCTGCCCGCCAGCATGAAGAGTCTGTCAGTATAGCGGTTGCGGCTCATCCGCCCGCACTGGCAGTCACTGCGTAGCCCTGATATTCTGGCGACGTCCGGGAAGCATTCAGGGAGCGGCGGGTGAATATCGAACATATCGCACTCAACGTGGACGACCCCGAGGCCATGGCGGCCTGGTATGGCGAGCATTTGGGATTTCGCGTCCTGCGCAAGGTGGGCGGCGACGCGCAGATTCACTTCATCATCGACAATGCGGACCGCGTCGTCCTGGAAGTCTATTGCCATCCGGATTCACCGCGGACCGACTTCCATGACCTGCATCCGCAGCAACTGCACGTTGCATTTGCCGTCGATGATCTTGAGGCTGAAAGGCAGCGCTTTCTCGACGCCGGCGCCACGCTTGCCGTCGATGTTCACGCCATGCCCACCGGGGACCTGATGGTCTTTCTGCGCGACCCCTGGGGCCTGACCCTGCAACTGGCCAAACGACTCAAGCCCCTTCGTTAGCGAGGGCGCAGCGTTCCCGTGCGCTTCACAGCGGATGACGTCAATCTGGACCGTGTGCTGTCGCGCCTGCGCCACCTGGCGGGGATCGGCGCGACGGCCGCCGGTGGTGTCACGCGCCACACCTTTTCGCCGGAGCATGTCCAGGCCATGCGCGCTGCCGCCGTCTGGATGACTGAAGCCGGCCTGGACGCCTTTGTCGACCAGT
>DAOUIB010000077.1:0-9796 GCA_034428275.1 Anaerolineae bacterium | reverse complement strand
GTCCTGTTGTCAACCTGCGCCCCGCCTTACCCGGCGGTCCCGCGTAACCTCCAAATCATCACGCAGAACCCGCACTCTACACCCCCGGACCAGTCCTGTCAAGGTTTCCGGCAAGCGCCATACCCGCGTCGCTGTCCGCGGCCCGGCCCGGCCCGCAAGGATTGCCGACCCGACGGCCTGGTCAGTGCAACTTGTGCAGGGGCAGCGGCGACCGTTGACGCCAGACCAGAATGCCGTAAATGACCAGACCGCAAACCATGGCGACCGCCGCAATCCGCAGGATCGTGGCCAACTGCGACACATGTTGCCAGGCAGCGTAGGTCGTCTCGGCCAGTGGCCCGCCACTTACATCCTCCAGCGCATGCAACATGCCGTGAAACATGCCTGGCAACAATTCACCCATCAAAAATGCCACCATGGCAAGCAGCAACATCGGCAACATTATGAGGACGCCGGCCCATCTTTCCATGTTCATGCTGCGCTCCCTTTCCCCGTCTGCAAGACGTACATGAGCGCCGGGAGTCTCCAGGCCAACCCGGGCCCCGGCCAATCAGTCTTACGAAGCAAACGGCAAAGGGTTCAGTTTCGGACAGCGTTTGCCCGGGTCACGCGGCCTTGCCACCGGGCCGACAAGGCAACAGGGAGCGAGGAATCAGGCCTGCTGATTCTCCCGCAGTCCCTCTATCTCCGCTTCCAGCGCCTGAATGCGAGAGACATTCGCCCAGTGACGGGTGCGGCCAAGGTAATTCGCGATGACATTCGCCACAATGGCCACGATCATGGCGATCAGCGCCTGGCGATAAAGCGACCCGCGGATCCCCTGGCTGGCGCGGATGGCCGCCGCTGCCTCGCCGACTGCCGGGTCGCTTTCAGCAGCCGCGCCTTCCAGCCTGGTGATGACTTCCGACGTCTCGGCAATCAGGCTCCGCCCCTGGTCCAGCATGGCAATGACCGAGAGAATTAACGCGACAATCGTAATGACATTGTAGAGTACAGGTCTCTTCAGGATTTCCATTATCTTTCATCCCCTCTCTGCAGCAAGTGCAACAATTATTGTCAAACAGCTGTCTTGACCGCAACCAGTTCCTGTTCAATTCCGGCCTGGACTACAAGACACACCTTGCCGTATTGCCGGGCAGCCTTCACTGCGGTCGTCGTTGAGCGCCAACGCAACGACGACCATTTCCACAGCGTCAGTTGCCACAACGCAAGGCAGGCGGAACCGCTCGCAACATGACGGTCGACCTTCAGCCCGCTTCGGAACGCCCCATCAAGGCGCGGGTCAGGGTCACAGGGTCGACGTATTCGAGGTCGCCGCCCACCGGCAGACCGCGCGCCAGCCTTGTGATGCGCAGGCCGCGGCCCGCCAGACTGCCTTCGATGTACATCGCGGTGGCGTCGCCTTCCATGCCCGGGTTGGTGGCGATGATCAACTCGCGCAGTTCCGGCGCTTCCGCGCGCCGGGCAAGTTCGCGAATACGCAGTTCGTCCGGGCCGATGTTGTTGACGGGGGAGATGGCGCCGTGCAGCACGTGGTACAGCCCGCCGTAACTGCCGGTGCGCTCCAGCGCCAGCACGTCCAGGGGCTCCTCGACGACGGCGATGACGCTGCGGTCCCGGCCGCGGTCCGCGCAGAGCCCGCAGGGATCGTCCACCGTGATGTTGAAACATTGCGAACAGAAGCGGGTTTCGGCCTTCAGGTCGCGCAGGGCCCCGGCCAGGGTCAGACTGACTTCATCCGGCGCGCGCAAGAGGTAAAAGGTCAGACGCGAGGCAGTCTTGGGGCCCACGCCCGGCAGACGGGCGAAGGCCTCGGTCAGGCGGCTGACCGGTTCGGGGATGGCGGACTTCATGGCAGGGCCCGGAGCGGGAAAAGCGGCCTCAACCGAGCAGCCCGCCCATTCCCGGCAGCCCGCCCAGGCCGCCCGTGATGGACTCCATCTTCTGCGCCGCCAGCAGCTGGCTTTGCTCGACGGCCTGGTTCACGGCCGCCACCAGCAGGTCCTGCAGGTCCTCCGGCCATTCCTCGTCCTCAAGGTCAATCTGTGAATGGTCGATGTCGACCGATTGCACGCGCTGGTGACCGGTCATGACCACGGTCACCAGGCCGCCGCCCACCGAGACCTCCACGGTCTCGTGCTCAAGGGCCTGTTGCGCCGCGCTCATGTCATCCTGCATCTTCTGGATTTGCCGCAGCATGGCGGCCTGGCTGGGTCGTTTGGGCATTTCAGTCTCCCTTTTCTGCGGACCCCTGCACGCTCACCCGCGCGCCCAATGCCAGGGCGCTGGCGACCAGCGGATCGTCCGGGTCGATTTGCCTGTCTCCCGGGTCCGTTTCGATGGACTGTACGCGCACGCGCAGGGGACGCCCAAACAGGCCTTCAAGGGCCTGTTCGAGTTTCTCACGGGCGTCCGGCGTATTCAGGCGAACGTGGAAGCTTCGCCTGGTGCCGAGAATGACGAGGTCGCCGCGCAGGTCGTGGACCTGCACGTGCTCCAGCATCGCCGGGACGTAGCTGCGTCCCTGCTGCTCCACCGCCTGGCGCACGGCGTCCCAGCGCTCCCGCAACTTTTCCAGCGTCAGCGTACCGGTGGCAGCCGGCGCGGGAACTTCGGCCGGGGTTTCGGCCGGAGGCCCGGCCTCCGGTTCAGGCGCAGCCGGTTGCGCTGCCGGCGAGGACGTCACGGCGGCGGTCGGCGCTGGCGACTCCGCCTCTGACGCAGCCTGGGCGACGGGTTCCGCGGCCATGGTTGCTTCAGCGCCGGCCAGGGGCAAACTCTCCACCAGGGCCAGCTCCAGGGTCAGTTGCGGTTGCCAGCTGCCCAGGTCGTCGGCCAGGGCCTCGTTGAACTTGCGCAGGGCGCGCAAGAGCAGGGCGGGACTGAGCCCCTCGGCCTGGGTCCGGTAGCGCTGTCTTTCTTCCTCCGTCCCCACCACCAGGTCGGCGCTGGCAGTCTGCGTCAGCAAGAGATTGCGCAGTTGCTCCACGATTTGCTGGCCGAACTGGCGGGGATCGCTGCCGGCGTCGACGGCGCGGTTGATGATGTCCAGCCCGGTCGCCGCGTCCTGCGCCACCAACGCGTCCAGCAGCGCGCGCACGGCCTCGCTGCTGGCGGTGCCCAGCACGTCCTGCGCCAGTTCCAGCGTGATTTCCTCGTCCGGGTTGGTGACGATCTGGTCCAGCAGGCTGATGCTGTCGCGCACGCTGCCGGTGCCCTGGCGCGCGATGAGTTCCAGCGCCGGGCGCTCTATGTTCAGGCTCTCGGCGTCGGCGATCAATTGCAGATGGTCCGCCACGGCCTGAACCGACACGCGGCGAAACTCAAAGGGCAGACAACGGCTGCGGATGGTCGCCGGCACCTTGTCGATTTCGGTGGTGGCCAGCACGAAGACGGCGTGCGGCGGCGGTTCCTCCAGCGTTTTCAGCAGGGCATCGAAGGCGTTGCCGGTGAAGCGATGCACCTCGTCGATGATATAGACCTTGTAGTTGCCCTCGCCGGGCGCGAAGGCGACCTTGTCGCGCAGGTCGCGCACGTCATCGACGCCGGTGTGCGTGGCCGCGTCAATCTCGATCAGGTCAAGATAGCGGCCCTCGTTGACGGCGCGGCAGGCGGCGCAACGGTTGCAGGGACGCCGGCCGGCGTCCGCATCCGCGCAATTGACGGCCTTGGCCAGCAGACGCGCCGTCGTGGTCTTGCCGGTGCCGCGCGGCCCGCTGAAGAGATAGGCATGGCGCACACGGCCGGATTTCAGGGAATTGCGCAGGGTGCGGGTGATGTGCTCCTGGCCGATGACATCCTCGAAGCGCATGGGGCGCCAGGCGAGGTACAGGGCTTGTTCAGGCAAGGCCGGGGTTCCTCCTGCCGGGCACGCCAGTGTAGCAGTCGCCGTGCGGGGCGGCAAACGACGGGGGTGACGAACGCGTCGTCACCCCCGGTGCTGCGCTCTGCGCCTGTGAAGCCCTCCGCTCAGGCCAGGACCTTTTGCTCGTCCGCGATTTCGTCCATGAGGGCGTTCATCTCGGGGATGCTCAATTGCTGCTTGGCGTCGCTCATGGCAACCGGCGGGTTGGGGTGACACTCGAACATCACGCCGTCCGCGCCCACCGCCTTCGAGGCCCGCGCCAGCGGGATGGCGATATCGCGCCGGCCGGCGGAGTGTGAGATGTCGGCCACCACCGGCAGATGGGTTTCCAGCTTCAGCACCGCCACCGCGCTCAGGTCGAGCGTATTGCGCGTGCGCGTCTCGAAAGTGCGGATGCCGCGTTCCATCAGAATGACGTTGGGGTTGCCGCTGCTGACGATGTACTCGGCGGCGTAGAGGAATTCCTGAACGGTGGCGCCGAAGCTGCGCTTGAGGATCACGGGCTGGCGCACCTGGCCCATGGCCTTCAGCAGGTGGCTGTTGGACATGTTGCGCGCGCCGACCCAGAAGACGTCGACGTACTCGGACATTTCGGAGATGAGGCTCTTGTCCATCACCTCGCTGACGATGTACATGTTGTGACGGTTGGCCACCTGGCGCGCGATGCGCAGCCCTTCCATGCCCAGACCCTGGAAATCGTAGGGCGAGGTGCGCGGCTTCCAGCCCATGCCGCGCAGGAAGCGCACGCCGCGCACTGCCAGCGCCCCGGCCACCTCGTCGACCTGTTCCGGGCTCTCAATGGCGCAGGGCCCGCTGATGACGGTGAAGTCGCCGGCGCCCAACTCGGTGCCGTCGGCCATGGCGATGACCGTGCGCTCGTCCGGGTACTTGCGTTGCACCAGGATCTTTGCCAGCGCCTCTTCCTCTTCCAGCGCCAGCGAGGCGCGGAATATCTCGCGGAAAAGCGCGCTGATGGTCTCGTTGCTGAAAGGTCCTTCGTTGGCCTGTTGCAGGGCCGTCAGCATTTCGGCTTCGCGTTCGGGGTCATAAAACGAGGTGCCAAGGGTTTGCTGCACGCGCCCGATCGCCGAGACGATGCGCGCGCGCTGCGTCAGCAGCTCAAGAATTTGCAGGTTGATCACGTCGATCTCCCCGCGTAACTCCCGCAATCTGTCTTCGTGCATGATGTGCACTCCCTCACTGGACCCCGTATGGCGAAATCGCCGCCATCAGTATACACGCCGCCGCCCCACACTTACAGGGTGGCCGTCACCGTGGCGCAGGGTTCTGCTCAGGTCGCCGGGTCCCCGTCCGTCCGTTGTTCCACCTCACGCGCCAGGCGGTTCATGGTGCGCACCACCATGAACATGGCGAAGGCGATGATCACGAACTCAATGACCTGGGTGATGAATTTGCCGTAACCCAGGGTGGCCACGCCGGCCTCCTGCGCCTGCTCCAGGGTGGCATACTGGGTCACGGACAGGCTGAGGAAGAGATGGTCGAAGTTCACCCCGCCGGTCAGCGCGCCGATGACCGGCGTGATGATGTCCTTCACCAGCGAATTGGTGATCTCCTTGAAGGCCGTGCCCAGCACCAGACCCACGGCCAGGTCCATCACGTTGCCGCGCTGGGCAAACTCGCGGAACTCAAGCAAAACCTTGCGCATCGTTGTCCTCCCTGCTGCGCGCCCCTGTCGTCCGCGTCCACTGTAGCGCATAGAGGGCGTGGCGGGCGACATGATATGCCGCCCCGGCAGTGTGGGCGCCACCGTTGCAGGCAGGGGCGCGCCGCGGCACAATGACGGGGACGTTTCTGGACCCCGAGGCGCCTGTGGCCGGCCTCTTCATACCTCAGCTGCGGCGGGTTCATCTGCTCTGGCTGGCACTGCTGCTCCTGCCCCTGCTCGGCATCGCCGGGGCGCTTTACGTGCAAGGGCGCAGTAGCGAGCCTGCCGGCATCGCGCAGATTTCGGCGCAATCAACCGCCTCAACCCTGGTCGGCCGGCCCGCGCCGGCGCTAAACCTGCCGCGGCTGGCCGATGGCGCGCTGCTCTCGACCGCATCGCTGCGCGGCCGACCCGTCATCGTCAACTTCTGGGCCAGCTGGTGCGAGCCCTGCGTGCGCGAACTGCCCGCGCTGGAGACCTTTGCGGCGCGACACGACGGGCCGGCAGACCCGCAGGTGCTGGCGGTCAACGTCGGCGAGGACGACGCGACAGTGCGCAGTTTTCTGGGCGACTACGACGTCAGCAAACTGACGGTCCTGCTCGATCGCGACCTGGTCGCCAGCGACGCCTGGGGCGCAAGGGGCCTGCCCATGACCTTCCTGCTCAACCCGTCGGGCCAGGTCCTCGCCACGCAGGCGGGCGAAATCACGCTGGCGGCCCTGGAATACTGGTTGTTTCTTGCGAAGTCCTGAACCCCGATGACTCCCCCGCCCGACGACGCCGGAGAACTGACGTGAACCTGTCGCGCGCCTTTACCTACGCCTTCGAGGACCCGCAGTGGGGCGGCAAACTGGCCCTGGTGCTGCTCTGGGCTCTCGTGGCGATGGTCCCGCTGCTGGGCCTCGCGGGTATGGCCATGCTGGCGGGCTACGGGCTCGATCTGCTGCGCAACCAGCTGGCCGGCAAGCAGCATCCGCTGCCGGAATGGACGGATTTCAACAGCCGCCTGGGCGACGGCTTCAACGCGCTGGTCGCCATCCTGGTCTACAACATCCCCAATGCCCTGCCGCTCTGCGGCCTGCTGCTCTACGTCAGCAGCGGCGGCGAGGGCGGCATCCTGGCGCTCCTGACGCTCTGTTGCCTGCTGCTTTTCCTGCTGCTCTGGAACCTGTTCAGCGGGCTCATGCTGGCGACCGGCGCGACGCGCTACGCAGAGACGCGACAGTTGACCGCCTGGTTTCAGCCGGGCGAACTCCAGGATACCCTGCGCAGCAACAGCGACCTCTTCCTGCAATGGCTTTTCTACAGCGTGCTCGCCAACCTGGTGCTGGGCCTGGTGGCCGGTCTGCCCTTCGTCGGCTGGCTGATTGCGCTGGCGCTCGGCGTTCCGGTGCAGGGGCATTTGCTGGGTCAACTGGCCGTCGCGCTGGCGGCCCGCGAGAACGACGCGTCCCCGGGCGCGGCCTGATCATGTCCCCCTGGCCCATTCAACGCCGCAGGCGAAGACCTTCGGCGGTCCGGCGCGGCCAGGGCGCCCGCGCGGGAGTGACGGACTGGCCGCAACTGCTGGAACGCGACGACGTGCTGATCCTGGACACCGAGACGACCGGCCTCGACCGCAGCGCGGAAGTCATCGAGGTGGCGCTCATCAACACCCGCGGCGAAGACCTGCTGCATCGCCTGGCCCTGCCGCAGGACGGCATCCCCGCCAGCGCTTCCCGCGTGCACGGCCTGACCCTCGGCGTCCTCGAGCAACTCGGCGCCGGCAGCTGGACGGAACTGCATGACGAACTGTCGCCGGCCCTGGACGGGGCCGCGCTGGTCCTCGTCTACAACGCCGCCTTCGACCGGCGTCTCTTGCAGCAGACCTGCGCCCGCCATGCCTTGCAGCTGCCGGCCGTCAGCTGGCGTTGCGCGATGAACGACTACGCCGCCTGGCACCGGCTGCGGCGGGGCGCCAGGCGCGGCTACGGGCTGGAGCAGGCCTTTCGGCGCGAATGCAGCGCCGGCATCGATCAGCAGCACCGGGCCCTCTCCGATTGCCACATGGTGCTGGCGTTGATGAAAGCGGTTGCCGGTCAGGAATAAGGGGAGGAGTGCGCGTGGACGACCTGCTGCAGGAACAAATCGCCTACTACCGGGCGCGGGCGGCCGAATACGACCAGTGGGCCCTGCGCCAGGGCCGTTACGACCATGGCCCGCAACTGAACCAACTGTGGCACGATCAGGTCGACGAGGTGCGTCAGACGCTGCTGCGCTGCGGCCCGGTCGAGTCGGCGCTGGAGCTGGCCTGCGGCACCGGCATCTGGACGCAGCATTTGCTGCAAATCAGCCAGCGCGTCCACGCCGTCGACGCCGCGCCGGAGATGCTGGCCATCAACCGCGCCAAACTGCTGTCCGACCGCGTCAGCTACGAGCAGGCCGATCTCTTCACCTGGCGACCGCAGCGCCAGGTTGACCTGGCCTTTTGCGGCTTCTGGCTTTCGCACGTGCCGCCGGAACGCATGGCGCCCTTCCTGCAGCAGGTGGCGGCGGCCCTGCGTCCGGGCGGGCGTCTCTTCCTGGTCGATTCGCGGCGCGCCATCTACGCCGGCGCCAGCGACCATTCCCTGCGCGATCCGCACAGCGACAGCATTCTTGACGAACGCCAACTGAACGACGGGCGGCGCTTCACCATCGTGAAGGTGTTTCACGAGCCGGAGCAACTGGGCGCCAGCCTGCGGGCTGCAGGCCTGCAACCCACGCTGCAACTGACGGAGAGTTATTTCATTTACGGTTGGGCGGACAAGCCCTGAGCACGACGTAAACTATTTGCCTGGCACCGGCAGCATGTCGCCGAGGCCGGCCGTCGGCGGGTCCTTGCGCGGGGCGTCGCCGCCACTGGCGGAGTCTTCCGCGTCGCCGGCCTGCTCCCCGGCGTCCGGGCTGACGGCCAGGTCGGCGGAATCCGCTTCTCCCTCCATCAGGCGCTCAAAGGCCTCGCGGTCGAGGGTCTCGCGCTCCATCAGGACTGCGACGAGTTCGTCCAGCTTTTCGCGATACTTCATCAGGATGTCGCGGCCGCGCTGCTCGCCGGTCTCCACCAGGCGCTTGATCTCCTGATCGATCTGCTCGGCGGTCTTCTCGCTGTAATCGCGCTGCTCGCCGAATTCGCGCCCGAGGAAGACGGAGGTCTGGCTGTTGCCGAAGGTGCGCGGGCCCAGCAACTCGCTCATGCCGTACTGCGTGACCATGCTGCGGGCGATGCCGGTGGCCTGCTGCAGGTCCATCTGGGCGCCGGTGGAGAGTTGCTGGCTGGTGTAGCTGATCTTTTCGGCGATGCGCCCGCCAAGGGCGGCCGCGATGCGGTCCTCGAATTCCTCGCCGGTGACGAGGAACTGGTCTTCTTCCGGCAGGGGCATCACAAAGCCGCCGGCGCGGCCCCGCGGGATGATGGTGATCTTGTGCACCGGCCAGGCGTACTTCAACACGTGGAAGAGAATGGCGTGGCCGGCCTCGTGGCAGGCGAGGCGGCGCTTTTCCCTGTCGGAAATGACCCGCGTCTTGCGCTCCGGCCCCATCACCGCGCGTTCCATGCTCTCCTGCAGGTCCTGCATGTTGATGGTCTTGCGATTGCCCCGCGCCGTGAGGATGGCGGCCTCGTTGATCAGGTTCTCCAGGTCCGCGCCCGAGAAGCCCGGCGTGATGCGCGACACGGCCTCCAGATCGGCGTCCGGCGCCAGCGGCTTGCCGCGCGCGTGCACCTTGAGGATGGCGAGGCGGCCGGCCACGTCCGGGTTGTCCATGGTGACCTTGCGGTCGAAGCGGCCGGGACGCAGCAGGGCCGGGTCGAGGATGTCGGGCCGGTTGGTGGCCGCGATGATGATGACGTTGGTGCCCTGCTCGAAGCCGTCCACCTTTCAGGACTCAAAGATCCTTTGCTTTGTGTGATCTGTTGAACTGCTCTTTTTGGGCATTCTGAATTTCTATCAGTCCCTGCTGAATCTGTCTCAAATTGATTCGTTTCAGACATCTTGAAAGAACTGCACCTTGTGCTGGTCTGCCATGCAGAATTTCTGCTGATGAAGGTAGATCTGTCACTATGGGTGTGTCGTGCAACTGCAACAATGCTCTTGCTTGAGCTGTAGGGGAACCATCTGTTTTTCTATAAGCATTCTTGACTTTCTTCACCATTGCCTTGATGAAACCATTCAACTGGTGGAAATGAGGTGATGAAGTTGTTTAAGTATTTGCCCAGTGCCCCAGAAGAGTTGTTTTATGACAAT
>DAOUIB010000076.1:0-8168 GCA_034428275.1 Anaerolineae bacterium | reverse complement strand
CGATCTTGACGCCCGGAGCGAGTCCCGAACCCTGGTACGAAGTCTGGGGGCTGGTGGCGGAAGGCGCGGACGGCAATGCCTTCCAGGTCTTTTTGTCCCGTTTTTATCTGCTCAACGCCATTTTGACCCTCAATGGCGGCCTGCTGATCGACGCCTTGCGTCACCTCATTTTGCCGGCCGTCGCCGTCGGAACGATCCCGCTGGCCATCATCGCGCGTATGACGCGCTCCAGCCTGCTGGAAGTGTTAAACCAGGACTACGTGCGCACGGCTCGCGCCAAGGGACTTGGCGAGCGCCTGGTCGTGATGCGGCACGCGCTCAACAACGCCCTGCTGCCGGTGGTCACGGTGATCGGGCTGAATTTCGGCCTGGTCATCAGCGGCGCCGTGCTTACGGAGACCATTTTCGGCCTGACCGGCGTGGGTCGCACTCTGGTGGACAGCATCACCTCGCGCGATTACTCCCTGGTGCAGGGCTTTACCGTGATCATCGCCTTTGGATTTGTCTTGCTCAACCTCGCCGTCGACATCCTCTACGGCTGGCTTGACCCGCGGATTCGTCTGGGGCAGGGTGGCTGATGGCGCCGGGCACTGTTTCGCTGGAGACCCGGGGGCGTCGCGCCGGCTCGCAAAGCCTGTGGTTGGAAGCCCTCGGCAACCTGCGCCGCAACCCCTCGGCCATCGCCGGCATGCTCGTTATCGGCCTGCTCATTTTGATCGCACTGGCCGCGCCCCTGGTCGCCACGCACGACCCCATCCTGTCGATGATCGGCCAGCCTGGCGAGACCGGCCGGCTGCAGGCGAAAGCGCCCTGCATCCCCTTGCTGGGCTGCGAAGACGCCGTGCATTACATGGGGCTCGATCTCAACGCGCGCGATCTCTACAGCCGCGTGGTCTTCGGGACGCGCACCTCGCTATCGGTCGGCATCATCACGATTTCCCTGTCCATCGTGACCGGCACGCTGCTGGGACTGGTGGCGGGTTACGCCGGAGGCCGGACGGAAGACGTCATCATGCGCCTGATGGACGTTGTCATGGCCTTTCCGGCGCTGTTGCTGGCGATTTCGATCGTGACGATTCTGGGGCCTGGCCTGACCAACGCGCTGCTGGGCATCACCATCACCTTCATCCCCCAGTACGCGCGTTTGATGCGCGCCAGCGTGCTGTCGCTCAAGGAGCAGGAATTCGTCACGGCGGAGCAGGCGGTGGGCGCCGGCCCGCTGCGCATTGTCTTCGCGCACATTCTCCCCAACGCCGTCACGCCCATCATCGTGCAGGGCACGCTGGGGGTCGGCACGGCCATTCTGGACGCGGCGGCGCTGTCCTTTTTGGGTCTGGGCGCCCAGCCGCCGACGCCGGAGTGGGGCCAGATTTTGAGCGAATCGCGGAATTACGTGTTCACGTCGCCGCACCTGGTGTTCTTCCCGGGCATCGCCATCATGGTCACGGTGCTGGGCTTTAACCTGCTGGGCGATGGCATGCGGGACGCGCTGGACCCGCGCCTGAACCGCAACTAACCAGTCAGAGAGTCGGGAACAGCGCGACTCAGGTTGTCAGGGCGCGCAAGGTGGCGATGTCCGCAGCCGCGAGGGCCTCCGCGTTGTTGCGATAGTCGGTCTCGGAGATCAGCCAGCCCTCGAAGGCGACGTCTTTCAGTGCCTGCACAAACTCCCCGAAATGGCCCTCGCCACTGCCGAGGGGGGCGTTGCCCATCACCTTGTCCCGGCCGTCCTTGGCATGCGCCTGGTTGCCCAGCAGGGGCGTGGGCAACTCGCGCACCAGGTCGGCGGCGCGGTGGCCGAAAAGGACCGGGTTGTAACTGTCGACGAGGACGCGCAGGGAAGGGTGGTCGACCAGTTCCACGAGGCGCGTGGTCCTGGCGACGTCCAGCGTATTCTCGCTGGCGAGCAGCACGGGTTCGTTTTCGATGTACTCGCAACCATGGCGCAGCGTGACGGCGGCCCGCTCCAGCTCATCGTCGCTGCGGATCTCGGCCTCGAAGAAAGCGGGGCAGTACACCAGACCGACGCCCATGGCCAGCGCCGTATCAAGCGCGCTGCGCAGAAGGTCCCGGCAACGGCGGCCCTTTTCGCTCTCCGGCGGGCTGTAGAGCGGCAGGACGTTCATGGTATTGATGCCGAAGCCCACGATTTCGACGCCGGTCTCTTCAGACGCCTGCAGGTAGGCCCTTTGCAGGGCTGGTTGTCGAATTTCCAGGTCGTCTTCGGCGATGCCCAGCTGAATGCCGGCAAAACCCAGCTCTGCGGCGCGTGGCAGGGACTCAACGCCCCTGCGGTCCATAATCCATTGACAGACGCCAAACTTGATCATGCGACCTCCGTTGGGCGACGGCGCCGGGCCGACAGGCGACCCGGCGCAAAAATCAGCGAGACAGAACTAGCCGCAGTCCATGTCCGCGTTGACGAATTGCTGGAAAATGGTGAGGTAGATGGCGAAACCCTCGCCGGTGCCGGTATGCAGCGGGCTGCAGGCATCGCCGGCGGCCTGCCAGGTTGTCACCACGTCGTTGGCGTCGAAGTCCGAGCCGTCATGGAACTTCACGCCCTGGCGCAGGTAGAAGGTCCAGACGAGGCCGTCGTCGGAAACTTCCCAGCTTTCCGCCAGGCCCGGCACCACGTCCACGCCACCGAGGGAGAAGTCCAGCAAGGCCTCCTGCACCTGATGGCAGGCGCGGAAGGACTCGCCGTCAAAGGTGTCGTTGCAGTAGAGCGAAATCGGCTCGGCGTCCTGCATGTAGATGATGTTGTTGTCATCCGGGTCTTCAACGCGGGCAAACTGCTCGGTGCCGTCAAGCACGCCAGGGTGTACGCCCGTAATACGCGCCTGCCAGACGTCGGCGGCGCCGGCGTGGCCGAAGGGCACCCAGGGCACGTTGGCCTCGATGCCGGCCGCGACTTCACGGAAGAGTTCCTGGCGAATGGCCGGATCGAGTTCCTGGCCGGCGGCGACCAGCGGTTCGTAGATGTCGGGATAGGGGTCGCCGAACTGGTGCAGGTTCTCGCCCAGGCAGCAGGTCAGGAAGTTGGAGGCATCCGGGAAGTCGGCATGCCAGCCCAGCAGGTGCAGCGGCTCGTTGCCGGAGAGCGAGGAGCCGATGAAGGCGCCCGATTCCATCACCTGCACGTCGGCCTCGATGCCGGTCATGGCCAGTTGGGCCTGCAGGTCATTGGCGATGATGCCGGGCGTGGGCAAATAGGCGCGCACCACGTCACGCCAGGTGAGCGTCAGGGGACGCTCCTCACCGCTGCGGCGGTCGGTGACGCTGTTCAGCGGCAGGGAGAAACCAAGATCGTCGGCGGCCTCCTGCAGCAGGGCCTGCGCCATGTCCGGGTCGTAGTCGGGCGCGCCGATATCAGGCACGTGGCCAAAGACGGCCGGCGGCACAAAGTCGGGCGTCAGCGGCGAGCCCTCCGGGAAGAAATTGTCGACGATGCGATTGCGATTGATCGACATCGAGATGGCCCTGCGCACACGCACGTCGTCCAGCGGCGAGAAGTAGTTGCTGATGCCGATATAGACGCCGGTCAGGGGCGGGATGTCGATCAGGGTGTAGTTGGGGTCCTCGCGGAAGACCTGGAAATCGCCCGGGTTGGCAAACTTCATGCCGTCGATCGTGCCGGCGCGCAACTCCGTGGCGCGGGCAGCCGCTTCAGCGCTCCAGCGCAGAATGACCGTGTCCTCAATCGCAGGCTCGCCCCAGTAGTCGTCGAAGCGTTCGTAAACGATCTCGTTGCCCTGGTCCCAGTTGACCATCTTCAACGGGCCGGTGCCGATCGGTTTGGTCAGGAGATCGCCGGTACCGCCGGTCGCCTCCAGATACTCACTGGGGTGGATGGAAAGCCCGAGGCTGGCCATTTCCTGGTCGAAGATGGCGTCGGGGTTGCAAAGCGTGACGCGAACGGTGTGGGCATCCACCGCCTCAATAGAAGCGAGATTGCCACCATAGTCACAGTCGGGCGCCGCAAAGGTCATCAGATGACCGTCGGCTGCCGCCGGCGTCAGGGAAAGAGCCGACACCAGCAACAGCATGGCGAAGCGTAGCGCAAGTTTCATTGTTTCCTCCGTCAATGCGATGGGCGGAACGGCGGCCGCAGCAGCGTTGCAGCGGGGCCCGTTCCTGCCTGGAAGTATACTGCCCGCCCGTGAAAGTTCCAGATGGGAGAGGTTTGCGCGACCCGTGCACATGGTCTACGCTTTGCGCCAGTGCAGGTGGAGCGCAGGTCCATGGAAATAACGGCAGATTTCGATGGTGGCAACGTCATCGTTGACGAGGTGAAAGGGCCTTCGGCAACGCTCAGAATCCGAAGGGACAGCAACGCGCCCTTTTTCCAGTGGTTCTATTTTCGGGCGGAGGGCGTCGCTGGCGAGACTCGCCGCTTTGCAATTGGCAATGCCGCCCGGGCCAGCTATCCGGGCGCGTGGCCCCGTTACCGTGTGCTGGCTTCAGCGGACCACATCAACTGGCAGCGATTGCCCACGAACTATGTGAACGGCGTACTGACCTTCGTCCATGAAAAGGCCCCGGAAACCGCCAGCTACGCCTTTTTTGTTCCCTATCCCGAAACGCGCCGGCGTGCCTTGCTGACGGTTGCGACGGGGACGCCGGGCGTTGAACGGCGTTCGATCGGGCGTTCGGTGCAGGACCGCTCGCTGGACATGCTGGTATTTGGCGAAGAGACGGGTGGTGAGCGCATCTGGGTCATCGCGCGTCAGCATGCCGGGGAGCCCATGGCCGAATGGGCAGCCGAGGGCCTGGTCCGTCGCCTGCTGGATCAGGATGACGAGGTCGCCGCGGAGCTCAAGGCCAGGACGACTATTTCGGTGATTCCCAATGCCAATCCGGACGGCAGCGCACTGGGAAATCTGCGCGCCAACGCCGACGGTGTCGACCTGAACCGCGACTGGAAGGAGGCGGCCAGCGCCAGCCCGGAAGTGGCGGCCATCAAGCGGGCAGTTGCACATGAAGGGGTCGACTATTTCATTGACCTGCACGGCGACGAGACCCGTCCCTACATCTGGGTCGTGCCTTCGGCCGTGCATCTGGACCCGGCGGCTGCCCGCAAGGCCCTGCACTTTGTGCTGGAGCTGGCGCGTCTGCAACCGGAATTGCAGCCACCGCCCGTGGGAATCGAGGGGGAGGACGCCGCTGAAGCCGGCATGTCCGTCAACTACATTGCGACCACCTTCGGCTGCCCTGCGTGGACCCTGGAGCTGCCTTTCCCTGAAGTGCCGGGGTTCGGCGATTCCCTGCTGGCGGACGGTTGCATGCGCTTCGGGCGTTCCTGCATTGAGGCGCTGAACGTGGTCATCGGGTCGGGCACATGAAACTGCTGGTCTTCGGCGCGGGCGCCATCGGCGGGTGCATCGGCGCCCACCTTGCCAGGGCCGGGCATGACGTCACCCTGGTCGACCGCGAAACGGCGCACGTCGCCGTCATGCAGGAAAGGGGGCTGGAAGTCTGTGGGCCTGTGGCTTCCTTTCGCGCCCGGGTGCGGGCATGCCTGCCTGAACAACTCGCCGGCAAATTTCCGGTCGTGTTGCTCTGTGTCAAGTCGCAGGACACAAGAGCGGCCCTGGTAGATGTCAGGGATTGCCTTGCGCCCGGAGGTTTCGTCGTCTCCATGCAAAACGGTCTGAACGAAACCTTGATCGCCGAAGCCCTTGGTGAGGAACGGGCGATGGGCGCATTCGTCAATTTTGGGGCGGACTACCTGAAACCGGGGGTCATTCACTACGGAGGTCGCGGCGCCGTGGTGGTCGGTGAAATTGACGGCCGCGTGACCCAACGCGTGCAGGCCCTGCGTTCGGCGCTGCTCGCCTTTGACGAAGACGCCCGCATCACGGACAATATTTTCGGTTATTTGTGGAGCAAGGAAGCCTACGGCGCGATGCTCTTTGTGACCGCGCTGACCGATGACTCCATCGCGGACGCGTTGGCCCACAGGCAGCACCGGGACGTCTACCTGGCCATCGCCCGTGAGGTGCTGGCGGTCGCCTGCGACGGGGGAATTCGGCCCGAAGCATTCAACGGTTTTGACCCGCGGGCCTTCCTGCCCGGCAGCAGCCGCCAGGATGCAGAACGCTCACTGGCGGACATGGTGGCCTTCAACCGCCGTTCAGCCAAGACGCACAGCGGTATCTGGCGCGACCTGGCCGTGCGCAAACGTCCGACGGAGGTCGTCATGTACGAGCAGGTCCTGACCGCCGGAGCGGCCCAGGGCCAGGCCATGCCCCTGACGCGCCGCATGAAGGCGATGATCCACGAAATTGAGTGTGGGCAGCGTTCGCTGTCGCGTTCAAACGTCGATGAACTGGCGGCGATGCTGCCCTGACCCATGCAATACGACTTTTCAGGGCAGCGCGTCATTGTCACCGGAGCAGCACACGGTTTCGGCAGGGCCATCGCCCAGGCATTTGCGAGACTTGGCGCAGCAGTCTGGGCCTGCGACATTCTCTCCGACGAGGTCGAGGAGACCCGCTCGTTGATCGCGAATGCGGGCGGCCTCTGCGAGGCCCGCACAGTCAACGTGAGGGTGCGGGCCGAAGTGCAGGATTTCGTGAACGAGGTCTGCAGCGACGGCGAGCCGGTGCAGGTCCTGGTCAACAACGCCGGCGGCGTGTTGGGGCAGGTGGGCCGGCCTTTTGAGGAAATCGACGATGAGGCCTGGGACAGCGTTCTTGAAGTCAACCTCCGCGCAGCCTTCTGGACGAGCCAGGCGGTGGCGCCGGGCATGAAACGGGCGAACTATGGCCGCATCGTGAACATCTCCAGCGGGGCGGGCTTGCGCCCCAGCATGACAGGGGTACAGGCCTACGCCGCTGCCAAGGCAGCCCAGATTCATTTGACGCGACAACTGGCCTGGGAACTGGGCCCCTGGGGAATCACGGTCAACAACATCGCCCCCGGCTTTGTGAGATCAAACCCGACTTCCGAACGGCAGTGGAATGACATGGGGGCGAAGGGACAGCGTTCGCTGATCGATAGCCTGGCCCTCGGGCGTCTCGGCAGCCCGGCTGACATCGCACACGGCGTCGTGTTTTTTGCGTCTGAACACGCCGGCTGGGTCAGCGGCCAGGTCTTGCCCGTTGATGGCGGGCGTCTGTGACCATGCAGGCGCATCGTGAATGTGGGCGCATTGCTGCGCCACGGCGCTTCGGGCCGGAGGCAGGTATAACCGGCCAGCGGGCCAAAGTCCATGCCACGGCGCCGGCAATTGCAGCAAATCTCGCGGGGCACGTGAAGGCAGGAAACTGGCGCCGGGCCGGCCGGTCGGGCATATCGTCGCAATCGCAGGTGGAGGCAACATGAATCTGGACGGGTTGCTGGAATGGCGTTGTATCGGCCCCTTTAGAGGCGGTCGCGTGGTCGCGGTGGCCGGGGACCCGCGAAAACAAAATGTTTTTTATTTTGGCGCCTGCGCCGGCGGCGTGTGGAAGAGCGATGACGCCGGTACCTATTGGCAGAACATCAGCGACGGCTGGTTCAGCACGGCTTCCGTCGGCGCGCTGGCCGTGTCAGATGCCGACCCCAACGTCATCTATGCCGGCACGGGCGAGACGACGATTCGACTTGACGTGACCCATGGCGACGGCGTTTACCGCTCGACCGATGCCGGTCGCAGCTGGTCTCATCTTGGTCTGAAGGACACGCGTCACATCGCAAAGCTGCGCATTCATCCAGACGACCCTGATATCGCCTGGGTGGCCGCCCTGGGGCACGCCTTCGGGCCCAACCGCGAACGGGGCGTCTACAAGACAGTCGATGGCGGACGGCACTGGCGCCAGGTGCTCTTCAAGAGCGAGAAGGCCGGAGCGATCGACCTGTCCGTCGACGTCAACAATCCCCGGATTCTCTACGCAGCCTTCTGGGAGGCCTACCGCAACTTCTGGGATATCTCTAGCGGCGGACCCGACAGCGGCCTGTGGATGTCCGAAGATGGCGGCGACAGCTGGCACGATATTTCGCGCAACCCTGGGCTACCGGATGGAGTCCGCGGCAAGATCGGCGTCGCCGCCTCGCCGGCGCGCTCCGGGCGCGTCTGGGCCCTGATGGAAGCCACGGGCGGTGGCGGCATGTTCCGCTCCGACGACTACGGCGCCACATGGGAGCAGGTGGCCGCCAATGACGAACTGATCTCCCGCGGCTGG
>DAOUIB010000075.1:0-2821 GCA_034428275.1 Anaerolineae bacterium | reverse complement strand
GTAGTCCGGGCAGTCGTACCAGCGGCGCGCGATGCGCGTCAGTTCCTCATCCCAGCCGACCGGCCTGCGGAAGCACGCCAGCCAGGGCTGCGGCAGGTCAGGGAGCAGGCGCCGGGTCAGGGCCGCGGCGATGCCCTCCATCACCAGGAAGTCCGCCAGATGGCGCAACGTTTCGCGGCCATGGACGAGGTGCCGCAGGGTCTGGGCCCAGGCGCGCGCCAGCGCCACCGGCAGACGCTCCTGGACAGCGCCGTCTGGCCATAGCCGCAGCAGGATCAGGCCGGGCGCGGCGCCGTAGACGCTGAGCCCGTGGCCGAAGAGCATCAGGGAGCGGTTGGCTGAGTCGCAGGGCAGCAGCAGACAGTCGACCTCTGCGTCCGGCAGGGCCAGCAGGCGTTGAAGCCGCTCAAGGACGGCCCTCACCTGCGCGCGAAAATCGAGCGCCTCGTAACGGGCGAATTCCCAGGCGGAGGCCTCCAGGCTGCGCGCCGGGTTGAACAGGCCCCAGCCCTGGGCGCCCGCGCAGGCCTCCATACCATCGCAACCCGCCAGTTCCATGGCCTCCAGCGCCGGCCAGCGCCTGCCATGGACGCCGCGGGCCCGGTACAGAGGCTCGATGGCCGTACCGGGATCGAGGAGCAGCGGGCCGGCGCGGCGGAAGGTCTCCCGCGGATGACGCGCCTCCGTGTAGAGTTCGCGCAGGATGTCGAGTGTGGGGTGGACAATGAGTCGCATGGTGGCTGCATCATGCCGTCGGGCGCGCCGGTCGGCAAGGGGCGGGAAGCGGGCGGCGCGGCGGGCTGTTGTCGCAGGACTGCCGGTCAGTTATGATGGAAATGTTGTTCGCCAGTGAGGCAAACGAGGAGCGAAAGTTCATGAGCCAGAATATCGAGGATCGGGGTTACGTGCACCCCGGGAAGCTCGTTTCCACAGAGTGGGTCGCGGAGCACCTGGATGACCCCCAAATCCGCATCGTTGAATCCAACGAGGACCCGCTGCTCTATCCCTCCAGCCACATCCCCGGCGCCGTCCAGATCGACTGGACGGTGGACCTGAACGACCAACTCCGGCGCGACTACCTCGACCAGTCCGGTTTTGAAGCCCTGATGTCGCGCAATGGCATCACGCGGGACATGACCGTGGTGTTTTACGGCGACCGCAGCAACTGGTGGGCCTGCTACGCCCTGTGGGTCTTCCTGCTCTACGGCCATGACAACGCGCGCGTGATGGACGGCGGCCGCACAAAGTGGGAACTGGAAGGCCGGCAACTGGTGCGCGAGGTGCCCGTCTATCCCCAAACCGAGTACCGCGCGCCCGCGCGTGACGACGAGACCGAGCGCGCCTTCCGTGAAGACGTGCTGGCCCACGTCGAGGCCGGCAAGCGTATGGTGGACGTGCGCAGCCCGGAGGAGTTCAGCGGTGAACTGCTGCACATGCCCGGTTCGGCGCAGGAAGGCGCCCTGCGCGGCGGTCACATCCCGGGCGCGAACAGCGTCCCCTGGAGCCGCGCCACCAATCCCGAGGACGGCACCTTCCTCAACGCAGCCGATCTGCGCGCGATCTACGAGGAGGAACAGGGCCTGAGCCAGGGCGACGACGTCATCACCTACTGCCGCATCGGTGAGCGCAGCAGCCACACCTGGTTCGCGCTGAAGTACCTGTTGGGCTATGACCAGGTGCGCAATTACGACGGCAGCTGGACGGAATGGGGCAACCTGGTCAACGTTCCGATCGAGCGCTGAGCGCCAGACCATGATTCCGGCCAGGCTGGACGAACTGCTGGAGGACTTCTCCTTCATCAGCGACCGCAACGAGCGCGCCGCATGGCTGATCGACGCGGCCGACCGCTTTGACGAGGTGCGGGTGCCGCCGGAGGTGGCGGCGCCCCCCTACGACGAGGCGCATCGCGTGCCGGCCTGCGAATCCGATGCCTTCGTCTGGGCCCTGCCGACGGAGGGCGGTGTCCTGGATTTCCGCTTCGACGTGCTCAATCCCCAGGGCCTCTCGGCCATGGCCCTGGCCGTCATCCTCAACGACTGTTGCTCCGGCGCGCCCCTGCAAGAGGTGGCGGCGATCCCGCAGGACATCGTGCTGAAGATCTTCGGTCGCGAGGTCTCGATGGGCAAGGGCCAGGGGCTGATGGGTCTCGTGAGCATGGTGTCCCATGCGGCGCGCGAGAATCTCGGCGCGCAGTCGGCCGACGCATAGAAAAGGCCCGCCATACATAAATGGCGGGCGCGGGCGCGCAGAAAAGGCGACGACCGGAATCGAACCGGTGATAAAGGTTTTGCAGACCTCTGCCTTGCCACTTGGCTACGTCGCCGATGCCTCAGTATAGCGATTTGGGCACACAGCGACAAGCGTCAGCGCCGACCGGCCGCGGCCCGCGGCAGCCGGGTCACTGAGCATGCGCGTCGCCATCGACGCCAGCCGCGCCACCGTCGCGCGCGCCACCGGGACCGAACATTACAGCCGCGAACTCATCCGCGCCCTGCTGCAGCTTGGCGCGGAACACGAGTACCACCTTTTCTTCCGCGACGACCCGCCCGCGGGCCTGTTCAGCGGGCGCAAGGTCGTGCAGCACGTCATTCCCCTGCCGCGCCTGTGGACGCATCTGCGCCTGGCGGCGGCGCTCTACGCGCTGCGCCCGGACGTCAGTTTCGTGCCGGCGCACAGCCTGCCGCTCTTTCTGCCCGGGCCGGCGCTGGTCACCGTGCACGATCTCGGCTTTCACCACTTCCCCGCCGCCCACCCGCCGCGCGCGCGCCGCTACCTGGCGTGGTCGACGCGGCACAGCGCGCAGCGCGCCAGCCTCGTGCTG
>DAOUIB010000074.1:0-11106 GCA_034428275.1 Anaerolineae bacterium | reverse complement strand
AGTTGGCCCGCCCCAGCCGCCAGGCCCGCAGACGTCCGACGGCCGTTTCCCCGCCGCGGCTGAAGAGCCGCACGCCCGTCGCCTCCGGGCCAGGATAGATCCGCTGCGCCATGAAACGCTGGCGACCGGCGAACACCTCCAGCACGGAGCGATCGAGGAACACCCGCAGGCGGGGCCCCGTCTCCGGGTCGAAGCGGAAGGGCGCCTCCTGCAGGGTTCGTCCCTGCAGATAGTCCAGGTCCGCGCGCCTGCCGGACCTGCTGAAGTCGATTCGGACCGCGGTCGCTGCGCGCGTGAAGGTGACGCGGGTCTGCTCGCCGCCGTCGGGCGAGCGGCGCAGGACCAGGCCGAATTCTTCCGCATCCCCCCGCCCGAACTCGACGTCGAGTTCGAGGCTGTCGCCGGCGATCCCGGGCAACTCGAGTTCCCGGTCGGCTTCAACCAGCAGATCTCTCAACTCCCGCGGCTCCCGACGCAGCGCCTCCAGCTCCGCCGCCGGCTCATAGTGAAGCGCCTGCCCGCCTGGCGCGAGTGTGATCACCACCGGCATGCTCAATGCGCCGGACCAGCCCGACCGCTCGCAGGCGGCCTGACTGCGCCCCTCGTGGAGATTGGCGAAGAGGATGCGCCGCCCGTCTTCGTCCAGCAGGCAGCGCGGGGCATGGAAGTTGCCGCCGGGCCAGTTGACGGGGCCAAAGGCTTCCGCTTCGAAGCGCCCTTCGCGATAGCGCCCGAGATAGAAACGGCTGCCCAGCGGCCTCACCTGGCCCTGCGGCCGGCGATGACAGAAGTGCAGCAACATCCACCTGTCGCCCAGTTCGAAGAGCTGCGGGCAGGAGCAGTCGTCGCCCGCGTCCGTCCAGCGGCGCTGCGAACGCAGGAACTGGTCCACGTACTCCCAGCCACGCAGGTCGCGCGAGCGGAAGAGGTACAGGGCATCGCCCGCGCCGCTGACGTCGCGCGTGCCGGTCAGCGCGTAACACCAGTCGCCTTCCTGCCATGCGGTCACGTCGTTGCTGCGCGGATACAGCCCCTCCCCCTGCACCGGATGGCGCAGGACCGGATGGCGTGGGTCGAAGCGCCAGGACATCAAATCTCCCGCGGGATTGCTGGCGATGCAACTGGCCCCGCCGCCGTCGGGATGTGGGTAGATAATGGTCGGCGTCCCGTTGAAGACGAAGAGGCCGCCCGTTTGGCCCCGCTCAATGGCGTCCGGGTGCCGCTCCCAGTTGACCAGATCGCTCGACGAAATGTGCGCCCAGGCCTTGTAGACGTAGCCATCGCCGCGCCGCGGCGGGCCCGCCTGCGCCCATGAGCTGTGGAGAAAGAAGACGTGATAACGCCCCTGCCAGAGGATGGCGGCGCAGGGGTCCCAGAGCAGGCCTTCCGCCGGCAGATAGTGCCAGACGGGCCGGTCATGGTCCCGCAGCGTCTTTTCCGGATCCCTGGTCATGCTGTCACCTGTCGATTTCTTCCCCTTGCCTGCAACATTGTGATCGCCTGGCGCGGCAGATCAGGAGTATCAGCCCGGTGTCCCGCCTGCGAATCCCGTCGTCAGGGAGTACACTGTGGCGGCGTCAATCCAGGCCGGATTGTAGTTGCCGGCGGGCGTTCCGGCCATCAGTTTCCAACAGGGGCGAGGCGGGGAGTCACGACGATGGGCATGATTGTCGATACCGACGTCCACTGCGGCGTCAGCAAGCAGCGTATGCTGGACTTCCTGCCCGAACCCTGGCGCACGCGCGTGGCCGACGGCAGCGACGGGCCCGGGCACCTGGGTTACTGGAACCCCAACGGCGTCAACCGCCGCGACGCCGTCACGCCCGACGGCCGCCGCATTGAGGGCGACCCGCAGACCCTGGCGCGCTACCACTTCGACCATTACAACATTGACTACGGCATCCTCAACGCCGGCGGCGTGCACGTCGGTCTGTCACCCGAGCCGGACTTCGCCGCCGCCTACTGCAGCGCGATGAACGACGTCTACGTGCACGACTGGCTGACGGCGGACGAGCGCTTCCGCTATTCGATGATCGTCTCGCCGGCCGACCCCGCGCTGGCCGCCGACGAGATCCACCGCCTCGGCGATCACCCGGGCGTGGTGCAGGTACTCATGCCCAGCGGCGCGCAGTACGGCTACGGCCACCGCTTCTATCACCCCATCTATGAAGCGGCGGAAGCCCATAGCCTGCCGGTGGCGATCCATCCCGGCTCGGAAGGGCGCGGCGTGTCGGGCGCGCCCTCGTCGGCCGGTTATCCCGGCAGCTACTTCGAGTGGCACAGCAACCTGGTCGGCAGTTACATCGCCCACATGATCAGCCTGGTGGCGGAAGGCGTTTTCATCAAGTATCCCGGGCTGAAGTTCGTCCTGATCGAGGGCGGCGTCTCCTGGCTGCCGCCCGTCCTGTGGCGCCTTGACAAGAACTGGAAGTCGCTGCGCATGACCGTCCCCTGGCTGGAGCGACCGCCCGGCGAGATCGCCTGCGAGCACATCCTGCTCACCACCCAGCCCATTGAGGAACCGGACGACGTCGCTCACCTGCACGCCATGCTGGGCATGTTCCCGGCGGACAGGATGCTGATGTTCTCCACCGACTTCCCGCACTGGGACGGCGACACGCCGGACTTCGCCCTGCGCCTGCTGCCGGCCGACCTGCGCGACGCCGTGATGTGGGAAACGGCCTGCCGACTCTACAGCCTGCCGGTGCCGCAGCATGCCTGAGCGGGGGCTTCACGCCGTGGCGGCGCCTGGCGAGTTGCCGCCCGGCTCGCGCAAGATCGTCGACGTGGACGGGCGATCGATCGGCCTCTTCAACGTGCATGGGCGGATCATCGCCGTGCTCAACGTCTGCCCGCACGAACTGGCGCCCGTCTGCCTGGGGCGCTGGAGCGGGACGACCACGCCCGCCCCGCCCGGCCAGTTCCACTGGGGGCGCGAAGGCGAGATCCTGCGCTGTCCCTGGCATGGCTGGGAGTTTGACCTGCTCAGCGGCGACTGCCTGACCGACCGCCGCCGCCTGCGCCGTTTCCCGACCCGCGTGGCCGACGGCCAGGTCTACGTGGACCTTTCCCCCGGCGCCAGGGCCTGAAACGCTTCAGGGCCCGCCATCCAAATCAGCCGGGCTTCCCCGTGCTATACTCAATTGACGGACAAGGGAGACTCCAGCGCATGGCCGTCAGGGACCTGACGCTGCTCACTGCAGCGGACTTCGACAACTTCATCGCAGACCACGTGGGCGACGAAATCTTCGAATTCGTCGACGGAAAGGTGGTACAGGTGCCGAGCAACCCCTGGGTAAGCGGGATCGCGTTGACAATTGCTTTCTACATCGAACTCTACCTGCGCCAGCACCATTCAGGTGGAAATCTCGCCGGCGCCGACGGTGGCTTCATGGTCAACGGCCAGCGCTTCGCGCCGGACGTGGCCTACGTCGGCCCCGACAAGCTCTTCGTCGATCGCGGCTACAATCCCGACCCGCCCGACCTGGCCGTCGAGGTCGTCTCCGACGAGGACAACCGGACTGAACTAAACGACCTGGCGACCAAACTGCCCCACTACCGGGCCGCCGGCGTCACCGTCTGGGTCATCCTGCCGCGGGTGCAGCGCGCCGAAATCCACGACCCCGCCGCCGACCCGGCGCAGCCGCCGGAGCAACTCGGCCCCGACGATGAACTGCAAGTGCCGGGCCTGCTGCCCGGCTTCTCCCTGCCCCTGCGGGAAATCTTCAGCGAGTAAGGCCGCTCAACCGCCCTTGACGGAGCCCGCCAGCAGGCCGCGCACGAAGTAACGCTGCAGCGCGAAGAACACGATCAGCGGCACGACGATCGAGACGAAGGCGCTGCTGGTCAGAATCTCCCAGTTGTCGCCGCGCGAACCCAGCAACTCGCGCAGTTGCGAGGTCATCACGATCTGGCCTGGATCCTTGCTGAGGAACACCAGCGCCACCAGCAAATCGTTCCACACCCACAGGAACTGGAATATGGCGAAGGAGGCCAGCGCCGGGATGGAGAGTGGCAGGATCAGGCGCGTGAAGGTCTGAAAGTGCGAGGCGCCGTCGATGCGCGCCGATTCGATGATCTCCTTCGGCAAACCGGCGATGTAGTTGCGCAGCAGAAAGATCGCCAGCGGCAGGCCGAAGCCGGTGTGCGCCAGCCAGATGCCGGGGTAGGACTTGGCCTCGAAGAATGGCAGCAGGCCCGACACCTGGTTGTAGAAGCGCAGCAGCGGAATCAGCGACATCTGCAGCGGCACCACCAGCAACCCGACGACCACCGCGAAGAGCAGGCGCCGCCCCGGGAATTCCGTCCAGGAGAAGGCGTAGGCCGCGAAGGCGGCGATGGTGATCGGGATGATGGTTGAGGGCACGGTGACCGTCAGCGTGTTGATGAAGGACTGGTCCATCCCCTCGTTGCCCAGCACTTCCTCGTAATTGTCCGTGGTGAAGGTTGGCGGCACGGCCGAGCGGTAATAGATGCGACGGCCGCGGCTGATATCGAAGGGCTGCGGCGAGCGCATCTCGTAAGCGCCCTGCGCGTCGATGCTCAGTGTGACGCCGTCGCCCAGGTCAGCGACCTCGCCCGGCGTGTAAGCCTCGGGGTCGCGCCCCCGGGTGCCGAAGGCCAGCACCTCGGGGCCGGTGGCCTCAAGGACCTCGCCCCGGATGACCCAGGCGCCATCTTCCTCCACCTGATCTTCCGCCGTGCCGGTGCGCGCCGCCTCGCCGCGCTCGGTGATGGCCAGCGAGGTCCACCAGCCACTGATCGAGAGCAGGTCCTTGTCCCGAATCGAACTGATGAACAGACCCACGGTCGGGACGGTCCAGAGGAACACGATGGCCAGCAAGGCCAGCCGCACGGCCAGCGCGCCCGGCGTCAGGTTGATCAGGGGCAGGACGGGCGCGGAGGAGCCTGCAATCTCGCTTCTGGCGCTCATCGCAGGGCCTCCTCGCGGTTAATGCGGCGGATGTTGAGTATCATGATGGGCAGCACGGCGACCATGATGACCAGCGCCAGGAAACTGGCGTAGCCGGTATCGAAGGCGCGGAACATCTGGTCATACATGTAGTTGGCCATCACCTGCGTGTTCCAGTTGCCGTTGGACATCGCCAGCACGATGTCGAAGACCTTCAGTACACGGATGACGTCCGTCGTCCAGACCACGAAGATCGTCCCCAGAATCTGGGGAATCATGATGCGGAAGAAAAGCTGCACCTCGTTGGCGCCGTCAATGCGCGCCGCCTCCAGCGTCTCCTCCGGCACACCGCGCAGCGCGGCCGAGAACAGCACCATCGCGAAGCCCGTCTGGATCCAGATCAACACCGCCATCAGGAAAAAGTTGTTCCAGAAGGGGATCTGAATCACATCGACTGCCTCGTTGCCGCCGAGGGTGTAAAGGGCGTTCAGCAGCCCGATGTCCGGGTTGATGGCGTAGACGAACTTCCAGATGACGCTGGCGCCGATGAAGGAGATGGCCATCGGCATGAAAACGAGCGACTTGGCGATGTTGCCCCAGCGCACGCGGTCCGCCAGCACGGCGGTTATCAGGCCGAGGACCACGGTGAAGGTCGGCACCACCAGCAGCCACAAAATGTTGTTGCGAATCGATTCGAGAAAGCGGCTGTCATCCAGGGCGCGCAGGTAGTTGCCCAGGCCGATGAAATCGATGCCGTCATCGTCGTGAAAGCTGAGAAACAGGGTCTGCAGCGCCGGGTAGACCAGATAGAGCCCGAGCAGCAGCAGCGCCGGCCCCACGAACAGCCAGGGGCGAATCCGCTCTCGCGTTTTTTCGCGACTCCTGAAGACTCCCGCCACCATGCCCTGGTCCGGCACCAGACGATCCAGCAGCCAGTTGGAGCCATAGAAGTAAAGCGCCATCATCCCCACGCCGAGGACGATGGCCATACCTGCGCTCAAGAGTCTGTCCACAGGATAACCCCGGTTACTGAAATCTATGTTATGAATGCGGTCGGGGCAGACTCGCTGCCCCGACCCTGTCCTTGCGCCCCACGCTGCGGGCGCCCTGTGTATTAAGGCTACTTGATCGCGTCCCAGGTGGCCTGAATCTCGGCTGCCACGTCCTCGGCGCTCTGGCCGCTGACGAAGTCAACCATGCCCTTCCACATGGATCCGGCGCCGATGGCGCCCGGCATCAGGTCCGAGCCGTCGAAGCGGAAGGTGGTGGCATTCTGCAGAATCTCGCCCTGCGCGCGCGCCTGGTCACTGGCGTAGGCATCCAGGTTGACGCCCGTGTGCGGGGTAAGGAAGCCGCCCAGCGCCATCCAGATCTCGTGCGCCAGCGGGGTCGTCAGAAAGTCCAGCAGGGCACGCGTACCGGGGCTGTCCTGCGTGATGGCCCACAGTGTGCCCGCGCCCAGAACCGGGTTGCCCAGGTCTTCGCCCGCAAAGGCCGGGAAGTAGAAGAAGTCCACGTCCACACCGACTTCCACATCCTCCGGGAAGAAGGCCGGGATGAAACTCGCCATGCGGTGCATGTAGCAGTTCGGCGGCACGGTGAACAGCCCTTGAGGGCTGTCGCGGAAGTCGGTGCCGGCCACGCCCCTGGCGCCGCCAACCACCCAGTCGTCGTTCTTGGCGAACATGCCGAAAACATTCAGCGCGTTGATGATGCGCTCGTCGGTGAAGGGGATCTCGTTCGTCACCCAGGCATCGTAGACTTCCGGCGGCTGCGTGCGCAGCATGATGTCCTCGACCCAGTCGGTGGCGGGCCAGCCGGTGGCGTCGCCGCTGCCGAGGCCGATGCACCAGGGCGTCTCGCCGTCCTCGACGATTTGCTCGCTAAGCGCGATCAACTCTTCCATGGTCTCCGGAATCTCGTAACCGGCCTCGTCAAAGGCGTCCGGCACGTACCAGACCAGGCTCTTCACGTTGACCTTGTAGAACAGGCCGTAGAAGTGCTCCTCGCCCATGTCGTTGCTGTAGCTGCCGAGGTCGATCCAGGACTGGGCCGCCGCGAAGCTGTCCCGCACGGTGGCTTCCAGCTCCTCGCCCAGCGGCACCAGGCGCCCCTGCGCGGCCAGATCCGCCGCGAGACCGGGCTGCGGGAAGATGGCGATGTTCGGCGGGCTGCCCGCCTCGACGTCAATGACAATCTGCTGCTCGAAGCTGTCCGAGCCGGCGTGAATCACCGTGGCGCCGGTGGCTTCCGCGAAGTAGGCCAGCATGGCGCGGGCATTGTCCTGGTCCGTCGTCAGCCAGGGGCCAAAGATACGAATCTCTTCGTCGGAGAGGTCCATCTCCATGAAGCGGTCCAGGTCCTCCCAGTGGAAGGGGCCTTCGCCAACCGGGTAGACCAGGTGGCCGTCGGCGCTGGTGAGGCTGCCGCCCAGCAGGCCGGCCACCAGCACAAGCGCCAGGGTGAAGGTAAAGGTCTTGCGGGTCATTCACTCTCTCCTCGAAACCATTCATTTGCCAGGTCAGGCAGGTTTGGCGACGAAGCGGCCTTCCAGATGCGCGTCCGTTTCGCAGCGGCGCCCCGCCGGATTTGTGTCTGATTGGGAGCCAGTCGCGCTTCGTGGCGTTTGGACACTACACCGGCCGGGAAGCCGAAGCCTGCCGCTGCCCAGTCTAGCAGCCCTGCCCTGGCAGCGAAAGGGCGAATTGAGGGTGATGCAACCACAAAAGGGGCGCCCGCATTGGACGCCCCCTGTACCGGCCTGCCAGAAGACTCTAGCAGCCGAGGTAGAGCTGGAATTCGTAGGGATGCGGCCGCATGGCGACGGCGTCCGCCTCTTCCACGCGCTTGTACTCAATGTAGGACTGGATGATGTCCTCGGTGAAGACGCCGCCCTTCAGCAGGTAGTCGTGGTCGTCCTGCAGGGCGTCCAGCACCGCGCCGAGCGTGCCCGGCACCACCGGCGTGCCAATGTCCTCCTCGTAGAGGTCGACGTCACCCGGATCGCCCGGGTCGATCTGCTTCTCGATGCCGTCCAGACCGGCCAGCATCAGGGCCGGCAGGGCGTAGTAGCAGTTGGCGGCCGGGTCCGGGAAGCGCACCTCGACCCGCTTGGTCTTGGGGTTGTTGCTGTAGACCGGGATGCGGATGGCGGCCGAGCGGTTGCGGTTGGAGTAGACGAGGTTCACCGGCGCCTCGTAACCCGGCACCAGACGACGGTAGCTGTTGGTGATGGGGTTGGTGAAGGCCAGCAGCGAGGCCGCGTGCTTCAGGACGCCGCCCATATACCACATCGCGGCCTGGCTGAGATTGGCGTATTTGTCGCCGTAGAAGAGCGGCTGGCCGTCCTTCCACAGGCTCTGGTGCACGTGCATGCCGGAGCCGTTCTCCTCAAAGAGCGGCTTGGGCATGAAGGTCGCGATCAGGTTGTGCTGCTGCGCGACGTTCTTGATCACGTGCTTGTAGAGGCTGACGGTATCGCACATCTGCAACAGCGGCTGGTAGCGCAGGTCGATTTCCGCCTGGGCGCCGCCACCGACCTCGTGGTGATGCACCTCGACGTCGATCCCCAGGCCCAGCAGCATGGCGACCATGTCGGCGCGCACGTCCTGGGTCTTGTCCAGCGGCGGCAGCGGGAAGTACCCCTGCTTGATGGGGTTCAGGTAACTCATGCGCGGGTCCGGGTCGTCCGTGTTCCAGAAGCCCTCGTGCGAGTCGACCTCGTAGTAACTGCTGTGCTGATCGATCTTGTAGCGCACGTTGCTGAACATAAAGAACTCGAGTTCCGGCCCGAAGTAGGCCGTGTCTGCGATATCCGAGTTCTCCAGGTAGGCCTCGGCGCGGTGGGCCACGCCGCGCGGGTCCCGGCCGTAGGGCTCTCCCTGCACGGGGTCGTACACGTCGCAAACGAAGGCCAGGGTCTTGCGCGCAAAGAAGGGGTCCAGGTAGGCGGTGTTCAGGTCCGCCCGCAGGATCAGGTCGGACTGGTCAATGCTCTGGAAACCGCGCACGGAGGAACCGTCAAAGCCAAAGCCCTCCGCAAACAGGGCGGCGTCCGCGCCTTCAATGGGCATGCTGAAATGCTGCGTCATGCCGCGGATGTCGGTAAAGCGAATATCCAGTTCCTCCACCTCGTTCGCGCCGGCCCAGGCCAGCAGCGCGTCGGCCGACTCCCGGGCATCAGCGGGCACCGTATAATCCATCATGCTCTGCTCCTCTTTGGCAAATTTGCCCAGACTTTACGGGACGGCACCATTATAGACAAGGGTCAGGCGGCGGTTAGCGATAATGTTGACAAAATGCGGCAGTCGTCACTGTTAACTTTGTCCAGGAAAGCTCCTGTGGTCGTCCGGTTTTGCATCAGGCATTTCGTGGTAGACTTCAGCCCCGGTCCATTCTACGATCGGCCAGGCGCCATTGCGCAGCACGTCAGCTTGTCAGGGCCGCTTTGCGGGCCAGGTCAGAAAAACAGGAGGTAGTATGCGTCGTCTTATCTTTTTGGCCATCGTCCTGGCTTTGCTTCTGCCGGTGGCAGCCGCATCCGCGCAAACCACGCACACGGTGACGCGCGGCCAGACCCTGTATTCCATCGCCCGGCGTTACGGCGTCACGGTGGCGGACATCCTCGCGGCCAATCCGTGGATGGGCAGCGGCAACGTCATCCACGCCGGCAACCAGCTGGTCATCCCGGTCCCCGGTCAACCGGCGGCTCCCGCCCCGCAGCCCGGCCAACCTGCGCCGGCAACCCGGGAAGTCCGGCACACGGTGGCCCCCGGCGAATACCTCAGCCAGATCGGCCAGCGCTACGGCGTCTCCTACATCGATATCATCAACCGCAACAACATCAGCAATCCGGACGTTCTCCACGTGGGCACCGTGCTGATCATCCCTGGCGTCGTCGCCGATACGACGCCGCCGCCCGGCTCGACTGGCGAACAGCCGCAACCCTCCAGCGAAGTGCGGCACACCGTCGCACGGGGTGAGTACCTGGGCCTCATCGCCGAACGTTACGGCGTGCTGGTGGCCGACATTCTGCGCCGCAACAACATCTCCAATCCCGATCTCGTATACCCAGGCACCGTGCTCATCATTCCGGGCGTGGTGGCCGCGCCAGATCCGGCAGATGATGCACCACCGGCACCGGTGAGCGTGCCGGCGATCGGCGGCGGTTTCGCCCTGGGCGGGCAGGCGCTCAGCTTCGCCTGGCCGCACCACATGCACGCCGCCCGCATGACCTGGGTCAAGCGTCAGGTGCGCTACCACGCGGGTGACAACGCGGCCAACGTGCGCGGCGTCATCGATCAGGCCCATGGCGCCGGCTTCCGCGTGTTGCTCAGCGTCGTCGGTGAGCCGGGCCAGATGGCGGGCAACCCATCCGGCTACATTTCCGAATTCGCCAACTTCCTCGGCGGCGTGGCGTCGCTGGGGCCGGACGCCATCGAGGTCTGGAACGAGCAGAACATCGACCGCGAATGGCCCGGCGGACAAATCAGCCCGCAGGCCTATACCTCCATGCTCAGCCAGGCCTGGAACGCCATCAAGGGCGCCAACGCCAACGTGATGGTCATCAGCGGCGCGCCGGCGCCGACCGGCTTCTTCGGCGGCTGCAGCGGTGGTGGTTGCGACGACCTGCCCTTCATCCGCGGTATGGCCGCGGCCGGCGCCGCCAATTACATGGACTGCGTCGGCATCCACTACAACGAGGGCATCCTCAGCCCCGACGCCCGCAGCGGCGACCCGCGCGGCAGCAGCGGTCACTACACGCGCTACTACTCGCGAATGTTCGAGACCTACGCTTCCGTCTTCCCCGGCAAACCGCTCTGCTTCACCGAGATCGGCTACCTTTCCGGCGAGGGCTACGGCCCGCTGCCGGCCAGCTTCGCCTGGGCCGCCAACGTGACCGTCGCCAACCAGGCCGCCTGGCTGGGGCGCGCCGTCACCCTGGCGCGCAACAGCGGACGCGTGCGACTCTTCATCGTCTGGAACGTCGACGCCACCCGTTACGACTCGGACCCCCAGGCCGGTTTCGCCATCGTGCGCCCCGGCGGGGACTGCCCCGCCTGCGGCCACCTGGCGGCAGCCATGGCCTGAGTCTCTTCACCCGGGCAGAAGACCCGGGCTGTATCCACTGCAGGGCGCTCCTCTCCGGGGCGCCCTTTTGCTTCAGAGGGTGTGCGCCGCCGCGGACCGGCCCA
>DAOUIB010000073.1:0-9208 GCA_034428275.1 Anaerolineae bacterium | reverse complement strand
ACGGGCGACATACCATGTCGCCCGCGGGAGGGGAAATCGTCCCTGCAGGATGCTTCGGGCTGGCCGGGCGACTTGACAAATCGCCCCGGGATTTACGATTGTTGTACGGGCGACATATCATGTCGCCCGCGGGCACGGCACAACGTCCCGGCGCGATACTTCGGGCTGGCCGGGCGACTTGACAAGTCGCCCCTACAGGGATTTACGATTGTTGTACGGGCGACATACCATGTCGCCCGCGGGCACAGCACAACGTCCCGGCGCAATGCTTCGGGCTGGCCGGGCGACTTGTCAAGTCGCCCCTACAGGGATTTACGATTGTTGTACGGGCGACTTATCAAGTCGCCCGCGGGCACAGCACAATGCCCTGGCGGGATGCTTCGGGCTGGTACCCTCGCTATAATGGCGCGGATTTCGCAAAGTGTGGCGGGGAGATCGCATGGACAGGCACTACGATGCAATCGTCATCGGACTGGGCGTGATGGGCAGCAGCGCCGCCTGGCACCTGGCGCGCAGCGGCCAGCGTGTGCTGGCGCTGGAGCAATTCGAACTCGATCACCAAAACGGCAGTTCCTACGGCAGTTCGCGCATCATCCGCTACGCCTACGATCACCCTGCCTACATCCCCCTCGCCCACAGCTCCTACGCCCTGTGGCGCGAACTGGAAGAGGAGTCCGGCGAGCAACTGCTGCGCATCGTCGGCGGCCTCGATTTTGGAGCGGCCGAAGAAGATACCCTGATCGCCACCCGCGACACCCTGGCGGAAGCCGGCATGTCCTACGACTGGATGACGCCGGATGAAGTCAGCGCGCGCTTCCCCCAGTTTCGCCTCGACGAACACATGATGGGGCTCTACCAGCCGGACGGTGGCGCGCTTCACGCCTCGCGCTGCGTCGTCGCCGCCGCCCGCACGGCGCTCAAACACGGCGCCACCCTGCAGACCGGCGCCCGCGTCACGGCCATCGAGGTCCACAACGACTCCGTCACCGTGCGCACCGCCGACGAGAGCTTCAGCGCGGCCCGTCTCGTGGTCAGCGCCGGCGCCTGGTCCGGCCCGCTGCTGCGCACGATCGGGCTTGAGCTGCCCCTGGTACCCACGCGCGAGCAACTTTTCTTTTTCGATACCCAGGACCCGGAGGCCTTTCTGCCCGGGCGCATGCCCTACTTCAGGGAGCACGGCTCGCGCCATGAACTCAATTCCCTGCTGCACTTCTACGGCATCCCGAACATCGATGGCTGCGGCTTCAAGGCCAGCATCCACACCAACGGCGAACCCACCGACCCCGACAGCACCCTGCGCAGCGTGGACGATTCGGTCTGCGAGACCCTGCGCGCCTTTTTCCGGCGGCACCTGCCGCTGGCGGACAGCCCGCTGAAGACCGGCCGCGTCTGCCTCTACACCATGACGCCGGACGAGCACTACATCCTTGACCGCCACCCGGAGCACGCGCAGGTCGCCATCGGCGCCGGCTTCAGCGGCCATGGCTTCAAGTTCGGCGTGGGCATCGGGAAGATCCTCGCCGACCTGGTCAGCGAAGGTGAAACGGACGTGGATATCAGCCTGTTTGAGCTGTCGCGTTTTGCCACCAACGGGAACTGAACAGTTCGTTGGTCTGCAGGCGCTGCCCGGCGACGCGCAAAAGCGCCAGCACCAGCGCCTCGCGCGGCAGCAGAAACATCGCCAGGTAGAGCAAGGGCATCAGGGTCCAGGCCAGCCAGGATTCCGGCGCCAGGCGCGCCGTCAGGGGTTGCAGCAGGAAGAGTTGCAGGACGAACAGCATCCAGCTGCCCAGTTGAATCGCCGGAAAGAGCAGGGGCGCGAACCAGGGCGTTTCGCGACCCTCGCCGCCGGCCAGCAGCAACCCGGTCAGGGCCACCAGCACCACGGTCTGCAGCCAGTGCAGCCACAGCGCCGCCACGATGGCGGCAATGTCCAGCAGCGTTCGCAGCGCGAGGAGCAGTTCCTCCTGGGGCACGCCATGCAGCAACATGACGACGAAAATCGCGGCCATCAGCAGCAGCGCCCCCAGACACAGCCCCAGTGCGATGTGCTGCAGCAACTGAAAAAAGGAAAAGGCCCCGCCGCGCAGGAGGCAGCGACTGGTGATGACGTGGCTGGCGCCGGGTGTGCCAGGCGGCGCCGCGCAAATCAGGTCCCAGGTGCGCGCCGCGCGTTCACGGCGAATGTTGCGGCTGATATCCGCCGACCAGTAACTGCCGAGAACGATGCTCGCCAGGGGCAGCAGCACGGGCAGGCCCAGAAAGGCCAGAATGACCGCGCCCGGCACGGCAAACAGGCCCAGAAACAGGCCGGCAATGCCCATGCGCCAGGTCAGCAGCAGCAGCAACAGGACCAGCAGGACTTTCGGCCAGCGGCCTCGCCGGAAAAACTGCCAACTCGAGGGCCACAGGGCCTGCCGCGGCAGAGTCGCCACGCGCATTCCCAGCAAGGGACTGACGGGGGGATAGCGCAGGGCGCGCCACAGCCGCCAGGAAAGCAAGGGGGACCTCAGGGGGCAGGCGCCATTTGCGCCTCGTCCTCGTACAGGTAGCAGGCTGCCTCATGCCCACGGCCATCGATGTCGTAGAGGGGCGGCAGCGCTTCCAGACAACGGTCCATGCGCTGCGGGCAGCGCGGATAGAAACGGCAGCCGGTCGACGTCGCCGAGCGCAAGACCTCCTCGTCGGGCAACTCGATCTCCGTGTCCCACTTCTCACCCGGGTCCGGCGCCGGGACGGATTCAACCAGCAACTGCACGTAGGGGTGCTGCGGCTTGTCAATGACCTGCACCGTGGTGCCCGTCTCGGCCACCGAGCCCTGATAGAGGATGTTGATGCGATCGCCCACCTGATAGGCGGTGCTCAGGTCGTGCGTGATGTACAGGAAGGAGACGCCCAGTTCGTCGCGCAGGCCAAGCATGGCCTCCAGAATGGCCGCGCGCAGCGAGGCATCCACCATGGAGACCGGCTCGTCAGCGACGATCACCTCCGGCTTGATGAGGTAGACGCGCGCCATCATGATGCGCTGACGCTGGCCTCCGCTCAACTGATGCGGGTACTTGCGCAACACGTCCACGCCGTGGAGGCCCACGACGTTCAGCGCTTCCTCAATCATGTCGCGCATCCGGCTTTCGCTGTCCGCCAGTTTGAAGTGGCGAATGACCGTGTGAAAGACGTGTTCGATGCGATAGAAGGGGTTGTACACCCCGAAGGGGTCCTGAAAGACCGCCTGCACGTTTCGTCGGTAGTGCAGGAGCTGACGCCGGTTCATCGTCGCCAGGTCCTGGCCATGAAAGAGAATCTGGCCCGAGGTCAGGGGCGTGAATCCCAGCACGACGTTGGCCAGGGTCGTCTTGCCGCTGCCGCTTTCGCCGGCGATCGTGGTGATGCTGGCCGGTTCCTTGTCGATCGTCAGGCTGTAGTCCTGCAGCGCGACGACTTCCTTTTTCGGGCTCAGGAAACCGCCGGACGTGCGGTAGACCTTGGTGGCGTTGCGAATTTCCAGCACGGGCGGCGCCATGATTCAGCTCCCTTTCACTTCAGCGCGAGGTTGCCCTCGCCGCTGCCGGATGCAGCGCCGCCCCTGCCCGTAGCGCGGGCCCGGAGGTGAGTTCCTCACGGCGCTGCCTCCATGTTGGCGTCTTCGATCAGGCTGCCGTCATCGTTGTAGAGATGGCAGGCCACCTCATGCCGCGTCAGCAGTTCCCGCAGGGGCGGGGCCTCGCTGCGGCAGCGCTCCATGACGTGGGGGCAGCGCAACTGGAAGATGCAGCCCGGCGGCGGATTGCGCGGATCGTGGGTGATGCCCTCGGTAATCTTGAGCGGCTTGCGTTCCTTGAGCGAAGGGATCGAGTCAATCAGCACCTGCGAATAGGGGTGCATGGGCTCGTCGAAGATCGTCTCGACCGGCGCCACCTCGACCAGCTTGCCCGCGTACATCACGGCGATGCGGTCCACCATCTGGGCCATCAGGCCCATGTCGTGGCCGATCATGATCATGGAGACGCCCAGCGCCTGCTTGACGCGCAACATCGTTTGCGCCACCACGCGTTGCACGACCACGTCCAGCGCGCTGGTCGATTCGTCGGCGATGACCACCGTCGGATGCAGGGCGATGCCCATGGCGATGCACACGCGCTGCTTCATGCCGCCGCTCAGTTCGTGCGGGAACATGTTGTAGACGCGCTGCGGCAGGCCCACCATGCGGAAGAGCTCCAGCACCCGCTCGCGCAAGGTCTCCTTGTCCTGCCTGCCTTCGTGCGCCTCGATGGCGTCCGTGATCTGTCGGTGAACGCGCATCGTCGGGTTCAGTGAATTCATCGCGCCCTGCGGGATCAGGGCCAGCTTGGTCCAGCGGATCTGGCGAAAGCTGCTGTCGTTCATGTGGACCAGCTCGTCGCCGTCCAGAGTCACGTCGCCATCGACGATGCGCCCCGGCGGCTGCACCAGCTTGAGGATGCCGTAGGCCGCCGTCGACTTGCCGGAACCGGATTCGCCCACCAGGCCCAGGGTCTCGCCGTCGTAGAGGTCAAAGTCGATGCCGGCCACTGCGATGACGTCGCCGGTCGGCGTTTCGTAATGGACCCGCAGGTTGCGGACTTCCAGCACCTTGCGCTGGCGACGCTGAACCTGCTCCCCGGTGGTTTCGGCCATGTCGTCTCCTGTCCGCCCGCTACTGCCGCGTCGCCTTGCGCAGGCGCGGGTTGGCAACCTCGTCGAGTCCCAGGTTGATGAGCAGCAGGCCGATGAAAATCACGATCAGGATGATCGTCGGCAGGCCCCACCACCACCACATGTCGCGCAGAATGCCCGAATTGTCGATCGCGTTCTGGATGGTGCGCCCGAGGGTCGGCAGTCGCTGCGGCCCCAGCCCCAGAATCTCAAGGCCGACCGCCGCCAAAATCGATCCGGTCGTGTTGCCGATGAAGCTGGCCGCCAGATAGGGCAGCAGGTTCGGCATCATCTCGCGGAACATGATGCTGCTGGTCGGCACGCCGCTGAGTTGCGCCATCTTGACGTAGCCGCTCTCGCGCATGCTCATCACCTGCGCCCGAATCAGGCGCGTCGGTTGCGGCCAGGCGAAGAGCGAGAGCAAGACGGCCATCACCAGCAGGCTTTGCACCGGAATCAGGGACTGGATCACGATCAGCACCAGCAGGCTGGGAATCGTGATCGTGATGTCCGCGCTCAGGCGGATGACGTCATCCGCCGTGCCGCCCAGAAAGCCGGAGGTGAAACCCAGAACGATGCCGCCCAGCATGCCGAAGCCGGCCGCCACGAAGCCCACCAGCAGGGAGTTGGGCGCGCCGACAATGATCAGCGACAGCATGTCGCGTCCGCTGTTGTCCGTCCCCAGCGGATGCAGGGGGTCGCCCTCCTCACCGCGCATGTTTTCAAAGCCGACCGGCGGAAGATTCAGCGGCGACCGGCCCACGTAGGCCAGGTCGATGTCGCGCAGCATGGGGCCGATGATGCCCATCAGAATGATGCTGCCGACCATGATGACGCCGACGACCAGCTTGATGTTGAGCCAGGGGTTGTCGAAGCGATTCAGGCGCCCCGCCTTGCGCGGAGCGGCGAGCGATGCAGTTTGACCGGTGGCGGCGCCCATGTCAGTTGCCCTCCAGCGAAATGCGCGGGTCGATGAGTGGGTAGATCAGATCGATGACCAGCACCGACACCGCGGTGAACAGGATGACGACGAAGGAGGTGCCCTGGATGGTGTTGTAGTCCTGGTTGCGGATCGAGGTGTAAATCAGCGTGCCGATGCCGCGGTAGGAGAAAATCGCCTCCACCAGAATCTGCCCGGCCACCAGCGTCCGCAGGGCGATCGCCAGGGCCGTCACCTGGGGCAGGATGGCGTTGCGCACCTGGTAGCGATAGAGCACGTAAAAGGGCGGCAGACCCTTGGCATCGGCCAGGGTCATGTAGTCCTCGCCCTCAGTGGTCACCATCATGCCGCGCATGCCCAGGGTCCAGAAGCCGAAGGACACGATCACCAGCGAGGCCACTGGCAGGATGCCGTGGTGAATCAGGCTGGAGATGAACTCGATGGTGAAGGAAGGTTGCATGCCGCGGCCAAAGGGCCCCGAAATGGGAAATAGTTTCATGCGAAAGGCGAAGACGAAGATGAACACCAGGCCCGCCAGCACCGAAGGCAGCGAGGTGAAGATCATCGTCATCGGGATGAAGGCCTTCAGCGGGCCCGGCGTGCGCCGCCAGGCCAGCAGCGCGCCGAAGAGGTTGCCGATGAAGAAAATCAGCGGCAGCGTCACCAGACCCAGGCCGATGGACCAGGGCAGCGCCCGGGCGACCAGTTCGTTCACCTGCGCCGGAAAGGCGATCAGCGAGGGGCCAAAATTGAAGGTCAGCAGGTTGCCAAGAAATTTAACATACTGAACGGGGATCGGATCGTTGAGGCCGAAGTATTCCTTCCAGCCCTCGATGATGGCGTCCTGGTTTTCGACGACGCCCATGCTGGCCGACGCCTGGGCCACCATCGCCGAGATCGGGTCGCCCGGCGCCAGACGCGCCACCAGAAAAATAATCGTAATAGACACCCAGACCGTCAGTAAAAAGATGACGACACGCCGAATGATGTAGTTGAGTGTCAGGCCGCCCATGTTGGCCTCCCTGCGCCTGCGTCGTCCTTGTGGCGGACCGGGGCGCCAGCGCGCCCCGATCGCCTGGCCCGGGAAAGGGCTGCGCGCCTTTTGGCGCTCACCCTCTCCCGGAGAGATTATCGCATATCAGCCGAATTACGAACCGGCCTTGCGCAGATTCTGGATGATCTGGTGCGTGGAGTGCCACCAGGTCGCCGGATGGTTGAAGTTGTTCTCGGCCGTCGGCCAGCCTTCCCAGTAGGTGGTGTTGAAGGGGATCAGCTTCTTGGCCTGGGTGATCGGCAGCGAGACCAGCTCGTTGTACCAGATCTCGTAGGCTTCCTCGAAGAGCGGCAGGATCGCCGGGTCGCCGAGCGGCAGCACGCCGATCTGGTCCACCAGCTCGCTGTAGCGGGCATTGCCCTCACCCTGCCAGCGGTTCAGGAGGTTGTTGCCAACCACGCGCTCGCCAACCGGCGCGTACCACTTGCCGTTGTCGCGGTCCATGGAGGCCCAGGGCTCGTTGACGCTGCCGCACTGGTCCCAGTCACCGGTGGCCTCGAAGTTGCCGAGGGCCTTGTTGTCGTTCCAGCTACCGCCCGCCACGTTGGTCTGGGTGGCGGCGATGCCGGCGGCGCGCCACTGCTCAACGACGTTCTCGGCAATACGGCGCTTCTCGATGAAGCCCTCATGCGTCTGAATGTCGATGGCCAGCTCCTGGCCGTCCTTCTCGTAGATGCCGGCGTCGTTCATGGTGTAACCGGCGTCTTCGATGAGCGCCTGGGCGGCGGCCACGTCAGCGTCGAAGTTCATGGTCATACCCAGCTCGGCGAGACGGTTGATGTACGGGTCGATGATGCCGCCGTACTCAACGAACATGCTCTGCGAGGGGATGGTCGTACCTTCGTAGGCGATGCGCACGACGTCGTTGCGGCTGGTGGCGTGGTTCAGCGCCCAGCGCATGTTGGGGTCGCCCCAGGGCTCGACGGCGTGGTTGACGGAGATGCGGCGCGGGCAGGGATCCAGCCATGCGAAGGGCATGCCGGCCTGCCAGGCGATCACCTTGTCGTTCTGGGCCTGAATGGCCTCGAAGGCGCCCAGGGTGATGTCCATCACGCTGTCCAGCTCGTTGTTGATCGTCAGCAGCGAGCGGATGTCGTCGTTGCCGGTCTGCACCCAGATCAGGCGCTGCGGCTGCGGCAGCGGGAAGGTGCCGGTCGCGGCGCCCCACCAGTTGTCGTCACGGTCGTAGACGAACTCGTTCTCGCTGGCGCTGACCATCTTGTAGGGGCCGCTGCCCAGCGGGTAACCCTTCTCGATGTCAAAGTTGGAGAACTCGTAGACGTTCTCGACCATGCTCCAGATGTGCTCGGGCACCATCTGGAAGCTGCCGCCGATGCGCACCGAGAAAAAGTCCAGCTGGAAGCGCGGGTTGGGACGGTTCAGGGTGACCTGCGCCGTCAGGTCGTCGATTTTCTCGACGCCCGAAACCCAGTCCTGGAAGGAGCCGGCACGATACAGGCGGGCGGTCTCGTCGTCCAGCAGCAACTGCAGCGTGAAGACGAAATCGTCAGCCGTGACGGCCTCGCCGTCCTGCCAGTAAGCGCCGTCGCGCAGCGTCAGCGTCCACACGGTCTGGCTCTCATCCGCCACGAAGCTCTCACCCAGCCAGGGCTGGATGACGCCGGTCTCGTAGTTCAGGATGAAGAGCGGCTCGTAGACCGCCTGGCCGGTGCCGGTGTTTCCACCGGCCGCGCCGAGGCTGTGGCCGAAGAAGATGTTGTGGTTGAAGGGGTTCGGGTTGGTCGGGTTACTGCCGTCCACGTCGAAGATCACGGTGTCCTCACGCGGGACCTCCATCATCTGCGCGGAGACCATGCTGACGGTCAGGGTGACCAGCAGCGCGAGGGTCAGCAGCAGCAAAAGTGCACGATTGATTCTCATGGTGTTTCCTGCTCCTCTGTCTAAACTTGCGTTACGCACGGTTGGGTTTGGTTGTTCAGCGATTCACCTCCTGCGTGGATACCAGTTGGTAGCAAGATCAGATCGTGGTGGATCTGCCGGTCTGCCGGTTGTGCCGCGCACCTGCAAGGCGACCGGAACGCGCAGCGTACGCGGCGTCACGCTGATGCCGTCCATGCGTTCCAGCAGCAACTCGAAGGAACTGCGGCCGATCGTCTGAAAGTCCTGCGCCACTGTCGTCAGCGGCGTCGCCATCAGGGCGCTGAATTCGACGTTGTCGAAACCCACGACGGAGAGCTCGTCCGGCACCTGGATTTGCAGCGCCTGCGCCGCCCGCAGGACGAGCAGGGCCAGCAGGTCGTTGACGGCGAAAATCGCGGTCGGCCGCTCTTCCCCCAGGCGCTCCATCAGATAACGCATGGGCGGGCTGGCCGGGTTGTTGCCCAGTTGCAGCGCTCTCTCGGTCGTGAGTTCGTCCCTGGTGGGCATCACCCAGACGTTTCCTTCCGCGGCGCAGGTCGCCTGCAGGGCATCCCGATAACCCTGGATGCGCTCGGCCACCGTCGTCAGGCCGGCCATCTCATGCGTAACGCAGACGATGCGCCGGTGCCCCAGAGCCAGCATGTGACCCAGCGCCAGCGAAG
>DAOUIB010000072.1:0-4127 GCA_034428275.1 Anaerolineae bacterium | reverse complement strand
CAACAGAAGCGCGAGGCCCAGCAGCGCCGGGACGCCGGCCAGCAGCAGTCCCGCCCCCCAGGCGCGCTTCGGCCCGATGCGCAGCAAACGTAGAGAACGGCCCGCAGGTTGCAGAACAACGCCGAGACCAACGCACCGCCGCACGATCAAATTGTAGACCCACACCAGCAGCAACATGATCGCGACTGCCTGCAGCAGATGAATGGCCAAGCCGAGCAGCACGTTGATTGCGAATTGCGTCGCGTCTTCCAACAGCTGCGAGGGCAACACAAAAACGAGAGTCGTGCCGAGCTGGTCTGCCATGGTTGCGATCACCAGGGGGACGTTCGCCAGCAAGAGCGCCGGCAGCGCAGTACGCAGAAAGGAGCGTATGTCAATGCGGCGGATGATCAGCATGACCCGCTCGCCTCAGCCCCCTGCCGCCGGCGCAGGTGCAGGTGCAGGTGCAGGCAATTCGCCCTCGACCTCCAGCTCCAGCCCGCCGTTGCGCAAGGCAAGAAAATTGTAGATCAGCGCCCACAGCGGCCAGGCGAGCAAAGTGTGCGCATGAGCGAAGAGGTGGATACCATGGAAGTACGTCTCTCCTGGAAACTGCAGGTATGTCGGAGCCCAGAACATGCCCTGGTGCGCCCTGACTGGCGAAAACTGAAGCATGAGCTCTTGCAGATTGAAGGTCTCCAGCAGCAAGGGAGAAACACCAAATCGAAACAGCAGTATGGGCAACCCGAGCAAAATCCCGAATCGCATTGCCGAAACGAGTCGACTCCGGGTCACCCTTAAACCTGACAACGCCGGCCTGCCAGACGCATACTTGCAGAAGCCAATCTCAAAGCCGCAGGAAAGGACCGCAATCTGGTTGTAAATCCAGACAAGCAGCCATGTGGAAACGTAGGCTGCAATGGCCTGGATCAGGGCATTCAGGACAAAAGGGGCAAACTCAAGGTAGACGCCATCGAAGGAGATCTGCGGTCCGGCGGCAAGCCAGCCCGTTGCGAAGGCTTCAACAAACACCCCTGCTACGGCCAGGGGAATTGCAACCAGTGCGGCGATGCGCGAGACACAGTGAAGGTCAATGCGGGTCACAGTCAGACAGTCATTGTCAAACTGGACCTGGAGTTTCAAACCATCGGTCAGGCGCCCTGCCGAATTAAAGAGCCACGCCCAAAGCAACATGGTTAAAATTGGCGTCAGGTAGATGGCGACGATTCCGTAAGCTTCGGCGGAGTACACGCCGGTCTCGGTTCCTGTCATCGCCGGCCCCGGCCCGCCACGGGTAAAAATCGTTCTGCTTCGATAAAGTTGAAGGTTGTAGAACGTCAGATACAGCAGGGAAACGACCAGGGTGGCCGGCAGCGCCGCGCGCAGGTACGAGCGGATGCCAATGCGGCGGACGATCAGCATGACGGGCCCGCCTCAGGTGCTGCCGCCGGTTCCGGCCATTCCCCCTCGACCTCCAGCTCCAGCCCGCCGTTACGCCGCGCCAGAAAATTGTAAATCAGCGCCCACAGCGGCCAGGAGAGAAACCAGATCGCAGGAACGGTCAGGAAGCGATGCAGCCCAAAATGCCGGGGGTATTGCAAGGCGAACTCCAGCCAGCTTTTTAGAGGAAGTGAGGCCAATTTCTCTGAAAAGCCCTGAGGCTGCGCTTGCTCCAACAGATTCATATGGAGAATGTGCAGAAACACTTCATCGCTGACCAGGCGAAAAAGCAGGACTGCCAGACCATAGAGGCAGCCAGCGAACAATGCCGTAGTCAGTTGTATGTGCGCCACCCTGACGGCGGTCACAGTCCCGGTGCCAGGCATGCTTCGAGAGACTTGCAACTCAAGCCCGCCAGACTGTGCAGCGATCCGGTTGAAAAGCAGGACAGCCAGCCATGTGAAGATGAAGCTCGTGATGGCTCCCAACAGAACGTCATATGCAAGTTCAATAAACTCAATGTGGCCAACAAGGACGCTGTACGGCAGGAAATCGCCAAAACGAAACCATCCGGGTTCGAGCGCTTCAACGAGCACTGAAACAGCCTTGAGGGGCATGCTGACCAGCGCGACTGTCAGGGAGGCCCTTGCCGGACTGAGGCGAGTCAAAGCCAAAGTGCCATTGTTTGACCCCATAGTGAATTGCACACCACGTGCCAGTCGCAGTGTCAGGTCAAGGAGCCAGCCCCACAACAGGGCCGTCAGGAATATCATTAGAAGTCCGCGGGCGAGTTCGAAGATTGCGGGCGGAAATATGAAGGTGCTGCTTTCTCTTACTTCCCTGCCACTGCGCGCAATCTGATACTGCCACATGGACACCAGGTCGCTGAGTGCGAAAAACAACAGCGCCAGCGCCAGCGTCGCCAGCGCCGCCGTCAGGTAATACGAGCGGATTCCGATGCGTCGTACGGTGAGCATGATGGCCACCCCTGCCGCGTTATACTGCCATGCATGGACGATGAGACGCGCCGGCGACTGGCCGCGATCAACCGCAAATTCTACCGCGACGTGGCGCAGGAGTTCGACCGCACGCGCGCAAAGCCCTCGGTCGGCTGGCGGCCCCTTCCGCACAGATTCATGTCGCCGCCGCCGGTTCCGGCCATTCGCCCTCGACCTCCAGCTCCAGCCCGCCGTTACGCCGCGCCAGAAAGTTGTAAATCAGCGCCCACAATGGCCAGGTGAATACAACGATTGCCGTGTTCCAGGCCAGCGAAAACGCATCGCTCGTCAGGCCAAGGGAATATCGATAACTGCGGTCCGGATCCAGCGCTTTGACCATATGCAGGAAGACACTTTCCACCAGAAATGCAATGGGCAGCACGAAGCACAATTGCAGGGCAAGTCCCGTAAGGGCGCCAACGCGAAGGGCCGAGGCGGGCCGAATGTGGGTCAAACGAAACGCATGACTTTGCCCGTGCACGGCCGGACCTTGCAGCCGCAACTCCAGACCCCCAACGCGCCATGCAATCACATTATGGATGAAAACAGTCGCGCCGAGTATGAGGCCACCGGCGATTCCACCGGCGACGAAGGGCGTCAGCGGGCCGGTCAGGGTTGATTGTCCCAAAAGCCTCAGATTTCCCAGAGTGGTGATGAACGGCGCCAGGGGACTGGTCTGGAAGGGTTCCCCCAATACCATCATTTGCTGCAGACTATGGGAAAAGTCCCTGTAACCAGTGTTTTCGAACAGCGACAGTGCGGCCTCAATAAAAATCGCCAATGTTGAAGGGCGAAAGAATGCCAGTTGCCTGGCAATTGCCGTGTAAACCAGACCCGACAGCGCCCCGAAAACGATAGCCCACATCAGCCCGACGCTCCGCAGGTGGAAGGTTCCGTCACTCCCGCCAATGAGGCGCACCCGAAGGCGGAAAACACCGGCCAACGACACCAGATTGTGGATCCACACCCACAGCAGCGGAGCCTGAACGATCAGAATGAGGTCGCGACGGTATAGCGCACGGCGCAGCGCCAGGGTTTCCTCGTCCGGTGCTTCCCGGGTTGCATCGTCCGGCACCTGGCCCGAAGAGGCACGAGCTCTACCTTCTGTAGTCCAGTTGACGTCAAAGTACTGCAAATCCTTCAACGTTTGCGAAATGCCTCTGGGCGGATCCAGCAGCGGCCCGCGCAGCCAGAACAACAACATCAACGCCAGCGTCGCCAGCGCCGCCGTCAGGTAATACGAAGGGATTCCGATGCGTCGTACGGTGAGCATGTTGGCCGCTCCTGCCGCGTTATACTGCCATGTATGGACGATGAAACGCGCCGGCGACTGGCCGCGATCAACCGTAAATTCTACCGCGACGTGGCGCAGGAGTTCGACCGCACGCGCGCGCGGCCCTGGGCCGGCTGGAAACCCCTCCTGTCCCACCTGACCGCCCTGCCGCCCGAGCCGCGCGTGCTCGACGTCGGCTGCGGCAACGGCCGTTTCGCCCGCTACCTGATGGATCACGTCGGCGCCATTCGCTACACCGGCGTGGACTACTCGCCGGAAATGCTGGACATGGCCCGCGAGCGCCTGCCCGACGCGCAACTGATCGCGCGCGACCTCGTCCGCGAAATGCCGCCCGCCGGCCCCTTCGATCTGGTCGTCTGCTTCGGCTTTCTGCACCACGTCCCCGGCCACGCGCAGCGCCAGGACCTGGTCCGCGC
>DAOUIB010000071.1:0-1977 GCA_034428275.1 Anaerolineae bacterium | reverse complement strand
CAACTCACTGCTTTGCCTGGGCCTGGACAGCCGTACCGGGCGCCTGCCGTCGCGCTTCCTGCAGGAGGAACACCCCCTCTTCAGCTTCAATCAACACATCCTTCGGGCCACATTTGAGTCCATTTGCGCCGTTAAACCCAACATCGCCTTCTACGAAGCAGCCGGCATGGAAGGATTGCGCAGTCTGCGACTCACGATGGAATGGCTGCGCGCGACACAGCCGGACCTGTTCACCATTTGCGACGCCAAACGTGGCGACATCGGCAGCACCAGCGCTGCCTACGCCCGCGCCATTTTTGATGACCTCGGCTTTGACGCCGTTACGCTCAGTCCCTGGCTGGGCCGGGACGCCCTGGAGCCCTTCCTCGAGCGTGACGACAAGGCCTGCATCATTCTTTGCCGCACGTCGAATCCAGGCGCCGGAGAGTTTCAGGACCTCGAGGTCGACGGTCGTCCGCTCTGGCAGCACGTGGTCCGGGCCGTCAGGGAACGCTGGAACGAGCGCAACAACTGCATGCTGGTCATGGGCGCGACCCGTCCGGCGGAACTGGCGCAGGCCCGTCTGCTCGCAGGCGACATGCCCATCCTGGTGCCAGGCGTTGGCGCCCAGGGCGGCGACGTCGCGGCAGTCGTGCGCGCCGGCCAGGATTCGCAGGGCGGCGGCTTGCTCGTCAATGCCGCCCGCAGCATCCTCTATGCGCCGGACCCCGCGGGGGCGGCCAATACGCTGCGTGACGACATCAATCGTGAACGCGTGAAAGATTCAGCTTAAGGCGCAGGGACCTTGCTACCCGTCCCGTCCTCTTCGCGGAATTCCCAGGCGAAACGCGCCATGTCCACACAACCGCCATCGTCCAATGGCACGCCTTCGGCTTCCAGCAGGGCCCGCTGCAGGTCCGCCGCCGGTCCTTCCAGGCTGCTGCAGCCGCGGTAGTTCAGCACTCGATGCCAGGGGACGGAGGGCAACTCCGCTGAATCGGCCCTCGCGCCCCTGCGGCCGAGATTGCGCAGGGCAGTGCCCACCTTGCGGGCCGCTATACGACGATAGCCATTGGGGTCCATGCCGGGCGGCGGCGGGATGCGGGCAGCGACCCGCCCGTAGCTGCTCACCCGGCCCGGCGGAATCCTCGAGATGAGTTCGAGGGCCTGCCGCTCAAACTGCCGCCAGGTTGCCATATGTCGATCGGGGAACTATTGACACCAGGTACGCCCGTCAGTCGCCGCCGCAGCCGGTATCCCAGACGTGTCCGGCCTGGCCAGGCAAGGCATCCGCCGCCGGTGGCCCCTGGCCGCCGGGCGTGTAGAGCAGCGGCATGCCGCGCTCGCTTTCACGTATGACCGGGTCCATCAGTTTCCAGGCAGCCTCGATACCGTCGCTGCGGGCGAAAAGCGAGGCATCGCCCTGCATCACGTCATGGAGCAGACGTTCGTAGGCTTCGGGGATCGGCGTGGCGGCGAAGGCATGGTCGTAGCGAAAGCCCATGTGTACCCTGCGCGTATCGCTGGCCGTATCCGGCACCTTGGCATCGATCGCCAGTTGCACGCCTTCGTCCGGTTGCAGGCAGATGGAGAGCGCATTGGGAATGGACTGTCGCCCGCCCAGCATGCGATGCGGAGGTCGTCGGAAATTGATGATGATGTCGGTGCGTTTGCGCGAAAGCGCCTTGCCGGAGCGCAGGTAAAAGGGCACGCCGCGCCAGCGCTCGTTGTCGACGTGGATGCGCATGGCGGCGTAGGTCGCGGTACGAACGCTGCTGTCGCTGTCGTCCGCCGGGTTGTAGCCGCCGTACTGGCCGCAAATCACGTCCTGCGCCTGTATCGGCCGCACCGAATTGAGCAGACGGACTTTCTCGTCCCGAATCAGGTCGGCATCGAAGTATTCGGGCGGTTCGATGGCCGTCAGCATCATCATCTGCAACATGTGGTTCTGAAACATGTCTCTGAATACACCGAAATCGTCGTAGTATCCGCCGCGCG